>JAJYZD010000119.1 GCA_021800315.1 Bacillota bacterium
ATTCCGCTATTCCCGCTCTACTCTAACCATGGTACTAACCAGCCGACCAAGCGCCTCAGTACTTGACTTCATGGTAAGAATATCAGATGAGAAGAACACCGCTACAACCCCTACCTTCGTGCCTATTCCCACCTATATCAGTCAATGTCTGTAATAATGTCATGCGAACACTTATTCACAACCATGAGTGGCCATACCATAAACCGGACTTTGCCGTTTCCGTGGCTGGGAGTACCGCCCTCCCACCCTTTTGCACTAAAATGCGAGAGACTTGCGATGTTGCCACCACAAGCCCCCGCCTTTAGGCGTGGGGTCCATGACGTTTCCTGAGGCAGTCCTGCCGAGGGCCCGGCAGGTCCGCCGCCGCGAAGACCACGCGGGCAAGATCCGGTTCACCTGCATCCCAGGCCGCTTTGGCCATGGCGTTGATCCGAGGCGGGTGACGCGGCCCCATTTCACGCGCCAAATCGACGAAGCGGTCGAAGGTCCGCTTTACGGTGTGAAATTCCACCAGCAGCCTAAGAGCTTGGTCCGCCTGGTAGTCCAACTCTTTATACCGCAGTAGATCCGCACGAATGTCGAGAAGTACGGTATCCACAAGGGGCACATGCTCCGGCGGTACGGCGGCGAAGAAGCGGCCCATCCCGTGATCCGTAAGGCCGTAGTCCTCCCAAACGGCAAAATCGAGAAAATCCCGGTAGTAGACCCCGGGGGCGATACCGGTGCTCGGCCACGGAATGGCGACGTACTGCTCGAAAATCTCCTCGAACATCTCGCCGACGGTCCCGCACGAGTCATCCACCACCTCCATCGCGTCGACCAAGGCGGCCAACCCGGCGCGGTAAAGGGCCAGTCGTGCCTCGGGTGACGAAGCGGGCTTGCGGCCGACCTTTTCCAGAATGGCCCCGATCCGGCGGGCAAGACCAGAGGAGGCGTCTTCGCTGTAGAAGCTCCGTCGTCCGACTTCGTCCTGGAAGACAGGTTCGAAAACAGCCGGGGAAACGGGAAACCGGCCCCACTCTCCCCGCCACGCCCGCTCCTCCAGGACGTACCTGGGCGTCGTTCGCATCTCGACCGTCTTGTCCGAATCCCGAACATAATCCTTTAGGATTTTTGTGCGGGCCTTGCGCAGGATGCGTTTGTCCCGCACCAGATCGCCGACCAGCCTTGCCGGATCCAGGCCGGCTTCGTTCAGTCGGTGGCGAAGGTTCTCCATGTGGCCACGCTTGGCCTCGAAGTCCAATTGTTTGAACGAGTGCATGCCCTCTGCCAACGTCTTTTCCATGGTGTCGGCCAGCGCTTCCCAGGAGCCGCCGTAATCGTCAAACAGAAGCACGAGATACCAAAGGTCCCACCGGGTGAACTCCCCGCCACTCTCCTGCGTCCAATGCTCAAGGCCGCCGCCGGTGTGTAGCACGTCGACACCTCCGAGCGGTTTCGATACCGGCTCCGTGTGGGCGCCAGAGACCACCATACCCGCCTCACCTCATGGCTTATAATTTCAAACGCTATGTTCGACAAGACATCGGTAGATCCTCCCAACCGAATGACTTTTCCTCGCTGGAGGCACGTGCAGCATCATTCCGTCATCTGCGTTCACTTTGACAAGCCCATTATGGACGACCAAGTACGCCGGGAACCGGAACGGACCCCGCCTCAACCGCCCTGCCCCGGCGAACCCGGGGCGTCGGTTCCGACCTTCGCTCCCAACTCGGCCAGCAGTTTTTCGCGAAACCAGGGCCGGTCCTTCAACCGCTTGACCACGTTGAGTACAATCTGCTCAAGATAGTTGCTATCATCCGTGGTCCCGGGCTGCATCCAGGCCACTACGACGTCGCTCAAAACGCACGCGATCAAGGCTTCGCCCCGCGGCGAGGTCATGAAACGGTGGAACCAGTCTTCCAGGCGCGGCTCAAGGAACCTCTCCAGACGGTCCTCCAAAACCTGTTCGACAAACCCCATCAATACGGTCAGTTCCTTTCTGAAAAGATTTTACCGGGCCGGCAGCCGCCAGCGGGCGTCTAAACCCCGTATGCCGCTGCCTACGGGGGGCGTCCAAGGCCAAGATGTCCGCCTTGGCGGGCGGCAGCGAAAACACCCGGTCGCAACCTATTCGCGGGGGATTTGTCCCAGTCCTGCCGGGGACCTTGACATCCTCCCCGTCCTGCGTATAATCATAGATATAATCATATGAGAAAGGGTGACTATCGTGATGCCGAACAAGACTATCTATGTTGCGGATGAAGACCTGCCCCTGCTGGAAGAAGCCCAGGCCCTGACCGGAGGCAACCTCTCGGCGGCCGTGGCCCGCGCCCTGCGCGGCTACGTGGACGGCGCCCGGGACCACCAGGCCGGCTTCGGGGAGTTGACGGTGCAAGTGGGCCCTCCCGGAGCGAAGCGCCTGAAGCGGTTTCGGGGATACGAGGTGGCCCGCTGGCAACTACCCCACGCCGACGGCCGCCAAGTGGAAATGTTTATCATCTACGCCACGAAAGGCGGCCGCTACGCGGTGCATTGCCGCAAGGGCCCCAACCGGCCCTGGTGGGCCGACCCGGTCACCTGGGGACTCGGCTGGTCCGACCCGAGGATGGACCACCGCCCTCCCGCCCCCCCCCACCACAGGCCAGATCCGCGCCTCCAGCCCATCCACCAGCGAATCCAGCACCGGATTCACCAGCACTGGGACTTCGGCGGTCACGGCATCCAAGAGACCCTGGAAGTCTACGACACCTTGGAGCAGTTGCAGGAACACGTACCGCCCGAATTGTTCCAGTTGGTCACGGAGGCCGGTCAGGAGCCCCGGTTGGAGGACCTGGACATCTGACCGGTTCGCCCGGATTTGCGCTCCTCTTTCCCCGCCGGCACCAAGGGGGGGCAGCCCTGCCCCCCCCCTTGCCCGGATCCATCCCTGGTACAGGTGTTCCTACCTTCGCGCGGCGGGCGACGTTGACCGCTTACCCGGCAAACTTGCGTTCCGTTTGTTCGGTTAACTCCTGAGCCGGCCCGAATCTCAAGGCGCCCAGGGGACACACCCGCACACAGGCCGGTTCCAGGCCGGCCGCCAACCGGTCAACACACAGGTCGCATTTCAGCATCCTGCCGTCCGCATCGTACCGGGGCACCCCGAAGGGACAGGCCGGGGCGCAGTTATGGCACCCGGTGCACAATTCCCGGTTGACCAGTACGGCCCCGTTATCGGGGTTTTTCGTTATGGCACCGGTGGGACAGGCTGCAGCGCAGGGACTGTCCGCGCAGTGCCGGCAGCCGGCCGAAACATACCGGATGACGGCGTCGGGAAACCGCCCCTCTTCCACTTTGGAGACCAGGCGGAAGGCCGGCTGCCCTTTTTCGGGGTAGATATCGTTTTCGTCCATGCAGGCCACCACGCAGGCGCCACAACCCGAACAAAGATTTGCGACCAAAATGATCTCCTTCTTCAAAAAAGCCCACCTCCCCCCACTTTTTCCACCTTGCACAGGGCGGACTTGAAACCGGGAAAACCGGAAAGAGGATCGAGGTAATCGCCTTCGAAGAGGAGGTTGACATCGGCCTCCGGATGGGCGTGATACATGTGCACGACGCCCCTTTGCACCATCTGGGTCAGATTGGCCTTGACCACGATGGCGTCTTTAGGGGTGGATATACGGATATCGTCGTCCTGGCCTATACCCAGGCGGGCGGCATCGTCCGGGTTAAGATCCGCGGCGGGATGGTTCGGCCGGAGGCTTGATGCCCACGTCAGGCGGAAGGTCCGGGAATGGACAAACATCGGCAGCCTCGATCCGGTATTGAGAATGAACGGGTATTCCCTGGCCAACTCCGGGGAAGCCCCGGGGCTGTACTTGGGCGGCCTGTAGACCGGAAGGGCTTCAAACCCCGGTTCTCCCTCGTATTTCTCCAGGATCCGCGACTTGAATTCCATCTTGCCGGAGGGGGTTTTGAAACCGTTTTGCAGATATTTCTTCTCCGGCAGCTTCATCGGGTTGGGTACAAACATGCCCTCCGGATGTTTTTTAAGCTCCGCCACCGTAATCCGGGCGGGATCGAGAATCCAGTCGACGGACGCCTCGTAGCCGGCCTGGAAGAGCGGATCGTCCAGACCGAGCTTGTCCGCCAGGGCGTAGATTATATCGACGTCGGAACGGGAGTCGTAAAGGGGAGCGATGGCCGGAGTGGTGAAGACAATATAGCCCACCGGGTAACAGCGAAGCTCGGCGCGCTCTACGGAGGAGCAGGCCGGCAGCACGATATCGGCGTAGCGGCAGGTGTCCGTCATGAAGATGTCCACGTCGACAAATAAGTCCAGTTTAGCGAGGCTGTCCAACACACCCTGGGAATCCGGCCACATCCGGTAATTCATCCCGAAACCGAGCACCGCTCTCACCGGATAAGGCCCACCCGAGCGGATCTGGTAGGGCAGGTGCATGGCCTGGGCCTCCCCGCCGGCCGTTTCCGTCCACACCGGGAATCGGTCCGCGCCGATCCGCGGGGCCATCCCGCTCCAGGGACGGCACTGGGTAAACTGATGCTCCCGGGTCGGGATCAGGCCGGGCGCATAGATGAAGCTGGGCGGCCTGACGAAGTTGCCGCCGGTGACGTCGTAATTGCCGGTGAGTCCGGCCAGGGCGAAGACGGCCCGGTAATTTTGCACCCCGTTCGTATGATGCACCACCGGCGAGGCGCTGGGCATGATGGCGGCCGGTTTCACGGAGGCGTACAGACGGGCGGCCGCCCTTATCCTTTCGGCGGGGACCCCGGTCAACTCCTCCCCTGTCTCCGGGGTGAACCCTTGAACATAATCCCGGTATTCCTCAAACCCATAACTGTGATTGGCCACGAAATCCCGGTCGTAGAGCCCCTCCCCGATGATAACGCCGGCCATGGCCAAAGCCAGCGCTCCATCCGTCCCCGGCCTGACCGGCAGGTGAATGTCGGCCTGGGCCGTCGTCGGGGTCTGCCGGGGATCCACGACAATGAGCTTCATCCCTCTTTCCCTGCCCCGGAGAATGGCCCTGGCGTTGCCGGGATTGGTGTGGAACGGGTTGGCGCTCCAGACCAGGAGGCAGTTGGTGTTCTTCAGGTCCGGCCCGCCCGGTTGACCGAAGACGAGGGTCTGGGCCATGGCCGTCGCCGTGTGGCAGGTGCTGGACTCCGTAAGGTAGTTGGGTGAACCGAAAGCGTGGGCCAGGCGTTTGAGATAAGGACGGAAGTACTTGGTGTACCCGGCGAAGAAAGCCACGCCCTCCGGCCCGGTTTCTTCCTTGATCTCCCGGAGTTTGGCCGCGATGGTCGTCAGGGCCTCGTCCCAGGATATGGGCTGGAATTGCCCCGACCCCCTGGGACCGGTTCTCTTCAGCGGCGTTCTCAGGCGGTCGGCGCTGTAGACGTACTGGCGCAGGGCCGCTCCCTTGGCGCACAACGTTCCGGCGTTGTAGGGATGCTCCCTGCTTCCCTCCACCTTGATGATTCTCCCGTCTTTCAAGAACAGGTCCAGTCCGCACTGGGTCTGGGGGTCGCAGATGGTGCAGATGGATTTCCCGACCTCTATGCCGGAGCCGGGCATCTTCCCCCGGAGAGACTCCTGGAGATTATTCACGTGTTCTTCACTCCCATCCCGTCAATATTATCAATAATATCAATCATCTTCGACCGCTCAGGGCAGGAACACGGCCACTTCACCCATATCCCGGCGGGTGGTGCCGCCCGCCCGCTCCGGGGCGGGATAACCCACCGGCACCAGGGCCACCGGGCGCAAACCGGAAGCCAGGCCCAGCGTCTCACCGACCACCGCCTCGTCGAAGGCTCCCACCCAGCAGGCGCCCAATCCCAGGCTGGCGGCGGCCAGCAGGGCGTTCTGGACGGCGGCCGCCGTATCCTGGTAACAGTACAGGTCGCGGCCCCGCTGCCCGTAAACACGGGCCGAACGCTCCGGCTCGGCGCAGACCGCCAGGCACAGCGGAGCCGAAGCCACGAAGCTCTGCCCGGCCGCCCGGGCCAGCCCCTCTTTCAACCTACGGTTTTCCACCACCACAAAGAGCCAGGGCTGCAGGTTGCCGGCCGAGGGAGCCCGCCGGGCCGCCTCCAGGATCGCTTTTACGCTCCCAACGGGTACCGGATCCGTGGTGAATCGGCGCACCGACCGCCTGACGCCGATAGTCGCCAAAACCTCGTTCATCTTTTGACTCCCCGCTCCCGTCTTTTCCCGTATTATACCGCGGCGGCAACCGAATTTTAAGGCCGGGCCGACGTTTATTTTGTCTGAAGGTTTGCGCGCGGGCTCCGCCGGATGGTAATATTAGCTGGACCGGCCCTGCTAGAACCGGCGGGCCCCGGGAAATCTAATGGATGAAATACGCGAAGACAAAGGGAGTGGTTGTAATGATCACAGTCGCTATCAACGGCTTCGGCCGGATCGGCCGCAACGTCCTGCGGGCCAGCCTCGGTTGCGCCGAATGCCACGTGGTGGCGGTCAACGACCTTACGGACGCCCGTACCCTGGCCCATCTCCTCAAGTATGACTCGGTGCACGGTCCCTTCCAGGGGACGGTGGAAGCGGGCGAGCACGCCATCTACGTCAACGGCCGGGAGATCAAGGTGCTGGCCGAACACGATCCGGCCAACCTGCCCTGGGGTGAAATGAAGGTGGACATCGTGGTCGAATCCACCGGCCGTTTCACCGAGCGCGAACTGGCCGCCCACCACCTGGCGGGGGGCGCCAAGAGGGTCCTGATATCCGCCCCGGCCAAGAACGAGGACGTCACCATCGTGATGGGCGTCAACCAGGATAAATACGATCCGGCCAACCACCGGATCATCTCCTGCGCGTCGTGCACCACCAACGCCCTGGCGCCCGTGGTGAAGGTGCTCCATAGCCGCTTCGGCGTCAAACGGGGTATGATGACCACCGCCCACTCCTATACCAACGACCAGCAGATCCTCGATCTGCCGCACAAGGATCTGCGCCGGGCCAGGGCGGCGGCCCTGTCCATCATCCCCACCACCACCGGCGCGGCCCGGGCGGTCGCCCTGGTCATCCCGGAGATGAAGGGCAAGTTGAACGGCCTGTCGCTCAGGGTGCCCACCCCCAACGTCTCGATCGTGGACCTGGTGGCCGAATTGGAGAAACCGGCCTCCGTGGAGACGGTCAACGGCGCCCTCAGGGAAGCGGCCGAGGGCGGGCTGAAGGGGATCATGGCCTACAGTACGGAGCCCCTGGTATCGCGCGACTACAACGAAAATCCCCACTCGTCGATCGTGGACGCCCCTTCCACCATGGTCGTCGGAGACAACCTGGTCAAGGTGCTGGCCTGGTACGATAACGAATGGGGCTATTCCAACCGGGTGGTGGACACCCTGGTCTACGTGGTCGAACAGGGCGGCCATTGATCCATGAACGGATCCCTTTTCCGGGGCGGCCTGGCGGTGACCGCGGCCTGCGCCATCTGGGGCGGTCTCTACGTGGTGTCCAAGGCCGTGATGAACTACCTGCCGCCTCTGCCCCTGGTATGGCTGCGCTTCCTCCTGAGCGCCCTGCTGATGGCCCCGCTGGTTGCCTGGGGGCGGGAGAAGGTCGGCAGGACGGACTTCGGTTGGCTGCTCGTCAGTTCGCTGCCCGCCTTCACCCTGTCCATCGTCACCCAGTTCGTTGGTACGGAACTGTCCTCGGCCGCCCTCGGTTCGCTCATCACCGCCTCTTCCCCGGCCTTCATCGTGCTTTTGGCACCTCTGTTCCTGCGGGAGCTGGTTCGCCTGCCCCAGGTGGCGGCCCTGGCGGTCGCCACCGCCGGCGTGGCCCTGGTCGTAGGCCTGCCCGGCACCGCCGGACCGAGGGTTTTCCTGGGCGGGCTCTACCTGACGGCGGCCGGTTTCACCTGGGCCTTTTACACGGTGCTCAACAAGCGTCTGGCCAACCGCCTTTCCGTATACACCATCACCTTTTACAACGTGCTGCTAGGCGCCGTGGCCCTGACACCCTTGAGCGCGCCGGCGGCCGCGCGCCTGCCCTGGGCCTCCTTCTCCCCGCTCATCTGGGCCGGCATCCTCTACATCGGCCTCGTCTCCACCGCCGGGACATGTTCCTCTGGAACTGGGGTTTTTCCCGCCTGCCGGCCTCTTTCGCCTCGCTCTTTTTCTTCGTCCAGCCCCTGACCGGCACCATCCTGGGCCACTTCTTCCTGGGCGAGCCCATAACCGGCCGTTTTCTGGCGGGCGGCCTGCTCATCGCCGCCGGCGTCCTCGGAGCCGGACTAAACCTGCCCGGGCGGGAAGGGGCCGCATCCGCCCGCTCGCCTGGGGCGTAGGTCACACCCTTCAGGCCCCGGCCGTAAGCCGGAATCCCTCATAACTCCCCGTACTCCGAGCGGACGATGATCTCTTCCTGCAAAGGCGCGGTCAGGTCGCAGAAGTAGTCGCTATAGCCGGCCACCCGGACGATCAGGTCGCGGTGTTTCTCCGGTTCCATCTGCGCCTCGCGCAAGGTACCGGCGGCCACCACGTAGAACTGGACGTGGTGGCCGTCCCGCTTGAAGTAGGCGCGGATCAAATGGGCCAGTTTCGCAGATCCCTCGTCGCCGGCGAGGACCTGGGGGTGAACTTGAGGTTTAGGAGGGTGCCGCCGGTAAGCCAGTGATCCATTGGGGCCACCGACTTGAGGACGGCGGCCGGACCCCGGCGGTCGGCCCCCTGGACCGGGGAGATGCCCTCCGACAGCGGCCGGCCCGCCCTGCGGCCGTCGGGAGTGGCGCCGCACACCGAACCGAAGTAGACGTGGCAGGTGGTGGAGAGGTAGTCGACCCGGTAGGTACCGCCCCTGGCGTTTTTCCGGCCGGTGACCGCCCCGTGTTCGGGGCCCGCTCTTGGGCTCTCCGGGTTGTGGCACCAGCGGCAGCGCAGGGGACAGCCCTTGAAAATCAGGCCGGCCGACTGGTCCATAATCAGCCGCCCAGATAGGCCTTGATGACTTCGTCGTGGCCGGCCAGTTCCCGCGCCGCCCCGGACAGCTTCACGCTGCCGGTTTCCAGGACGTAGCCCCGGTCGGCCATGTTAAGGGCCAGGCGGGCGTTTTGTTCAACCAGCAGCACCGTCGTGCCTTGCGCCGCAATCTCCTTCAGAACCTTGAAGATCAACTGGACAAACTGGGGCGCCAGGCCCAGGGAAGGTTCGTCCAGCATCAGGAGGCGCGGCCGGGCCATGAGCGCCCGGCCCATAGCCAGCATCTGCTGTTCTCCGCCGGAAAGGGTGCCGGCCAGTTGGCTTTTGCGTTCGGCCAGACGGGGGAACAGCCCCAGGATCCAATCCAGGCTCGCCTTGAGGCCGGCCCTGTCCCGGCGCCGGGAGAAGCCGCCCAGTTCCAGGTTCTCCAAAACCGTCATACCGCGGAACACGCGTCTCCTCTCCGGCACATGGGTAATCCCCAGGGCGACGATCCGGTCGGACGGCATCTGCTGGATCTCCCTTCCGTCAAAGACAATGCGGCCGCGGCAGGGCGGGTTGAGACCCGAAACGGCGCGCAGGGTGGTCGTCTTGCCGGCCCCGTTGTTGCCCAGGACCACCACGATCTCCTTCTCCCCGACGGCCAGCGAGACGTCGCTTACGGCCTCGATCTGCCCGTAGGCGACGCTCACCCCGTCCAACTCAAGAAACGGCATCGGGATAGCCTCCGAGATAAGCGTCGATTACCAACTGGTCGTTCCGCACCACGTCCGGAGGACCCTCGGCGATCTTCCGGCCGTAGTCCAGGACCACGATATGGTCCGAGATCCTCATGACCAGTCCCATGTCGTGCTCGATCATCACCACGGTGACGCCCAGTTGCAAAATGCTCTGAATGAGGGCCAGCAGGCGTTCCCGCTCGTTGTAGTTGAGGCCCGCCGCCGGTTCGTCCAGTAGCAGCAGGGTGGGCTCGGAAGCCAGGGCCCGCGCTATTTCCAGCCGTCTCTGGTCCCCGTAGGGCAGTTGCCGGGCCTGGTGGTCCCAGTAGTCCGCCAGACCCACGAACTCAAGCCAGTGGAAACTCCTCTCCCGGACGTCCCGTTCCTCGCGTTGCAGCCTGCGGGTCCGGAAGAGGCAGCGCAAAAGACCGCAGCCGGTGCGGGTATGCTGGCCGGCCGCGACGTTCTCCACCACGGTCAGCGCGTTGAAAAGCCTGATGTTCTGGAACGTGCGGCAGATGCCCCGGCCGGTGATCTGGTAGGGCGGTTTTCCCGCGATGTTCTCCCCGCCGAAGACGATCTCCCCCGCCTCCGGCCGGTAAAACCCGGTGATGCAGTTGAAAACCGACGTCTTGCCCGCCCCGTTGGGGCCGATCAGGCTGGTCACGTGACCGCAGGCCACCTCGAAGCCGAGTTCGCCCACCGCCACCACGCCACCGAAGGACTTGCTTAAGTGCTTCACCGCAAGCACGCTCATTCGTCCCTACCCCCCGCCGGAAGAGTTCTTCCCGGTCCGGTCCGCGCTTTGAAGACGCCCCGCACATTCTCCGGCCACAGACCCTGGGGCCGGGCGATCATGAACACCACCATCAGGATAC
>JAJYZD010000120.1 GCA_021800315.1 Bacillota bacterium
TTTCGGAGACCCCTTACGGGGCCGGTGACGTGAATCGCTTCATCTCTCCTAACCAAAGTTATCCTGGCTTTTTACGCCGACAGCACTGCTCGCATAAGTTCCATTCATTGCTACATAAAAGCTGCGTGTCGTGTTGCAACTACCCCCGCTCGCTGTTTAACCATCGGCGACAGGGCATGGGAATGGAGAAGCGTCCCAAGGTGTCATGACCAGAATAACGTAGCCGCTCGCCCGAAGATCCCGGCGGCTGAGGCGGGTCATAGCGCTACATAGGTGTGCCCTTGCGAGCAACTTATACCGCTTTCTCGCCTTAAGACGCAGACCCTTGGAGTTTCCTCCGCAAGCCCCCGCCTTTAGGCGTGGGGTCTATGACCCTCGGAAATGCGCACAACTTGAGGTGAACTTCGACATGTGCCAGGTGGATACCTTTATCGGCATACCCATGTCCGGCCAACGGTCGAAAACAGTCCCCGGACGGTTTACCCATCCAATTATACCACGTGCAGATGGTGGTAAGGTGCACACCCAGCCGCCTGGCTGTCCCTCCTGCGCTGAACATCTTTTCCATGATAGTCAATTATATCAGAAAATAGGCGGTCAATACCTACACATATTACTGATTGACAAAAACACTTGCTGCTACTAACCCTCGACGTCTATTTGTAGTCCCGGAAAAGCCGTGGTGACAGTATTGTCCACGATTTTCGGATCCCCGGTTAACCTTGTCGTTACAATCCGCACCGCTTTGGCGGATCAGGAGGATGCCCCGGCCCGGGATCTTCGCCCGGTGCCTTGTTCCTGAACCGGACGTAAAAAGTTGTCCCCGCGGGACCGGTGTCGACCTCGATTACGGCGTTGTGCCTGGCGGCGATACTGTAGCACACGGCCAGACCGAGTCCCGTCACGTTAATGTCCTTGGTGGTGACGAAGGGGGTGCCCAGCTTCTCCATAACGCCGGCGTCGATCCCGTTGCCCTCGTCCCGCACCGCCAGGACCACATCGCCGCCGTCCGGGAAGGTCCTGATGGTCAGGTTGCCGCCCGGCCCCATGGCCTCCAGTCCGTTGCGGACGAGGTTGAGCACCAGTTGGCGGATTTCCTTTTCGTCGACGCCGAACGGGGAAACCGCGCCGGCCTCCAGGCGGAGGCCCTTGTCGGCCAGTAGCGCGTAAGAGTGGAGCAGCGGAAACATCGCCTCGACCACGGAATTGAGATCCCGGACCGTCAAATCCACCACTTTACTGCGGGCCAGGGAAAGGTACTCCGTTATGATCACGTTGGCCCGGTCCAATTCCTGGATCATGAGTTCGAAGTGCTCCGCATAGCAGGCGCAGCCGGGCTTGGTGCCCGGGTGCTGGAGAAAACCCCGCAAGGTGGTGATCGGGTTTCTGATCTCGTGGCCGATTCCCGCCGCCATCTCCCCGACCAGGTGGAGACGCTCCAGGCGGGTCATTTCCTTTTCCAACCGCTTGCGTTCGGTTATATCGGTGACCATGGTAAGCACGGAGGAGTTTCGTCCGTTGGGTTCGAAACAGGGGTTGGTCGAGACAATCGCCCATAATTCCCGGCCGTCCCGGCGCCGGAACTTGACTTCGTTCCGGTTTCCGGCCCGGTTCCCGACTTCCCCGGATTCTCGGGGGTCCAGGAATTCGGATAATGACCGGCCAAGGAGTTCCTGGGGGTCGCAGGCCAGCATCTCCGCCATCTTTTGGTTCACAAAGGACGTGCGGCCGCTGTGGTCGAGGACCCAGACGCCCTCGGTGGCGGTTTCCACCATCCGCCGGTAGCGCTCCTCGCTCTCCCGCAGTCCGCGGTAAAGCCGGGCGTTCGCCAGGGCGGTGGCGGCCACGCCGGCCAGAAGCTTCAGACCATTTAGCTTGCCCATGAGAAAGGATCTTCGCCGCTTCGAGTTGACGGTCAACACTCCGATGCATTGGCCGCCGGCCAAAAGGGGCAGCGAAACGGAGGCCTTGATTTCCGGACGGGGATTGCGGGGAACAAAACGGGCGTTTTGGATCTCTCCCTGAAGCATAAGGGGCTGGCGGTGACGGACCACCCAGCCGGCGATCCCCTGTCCGAAGGGGATGCGTTCACCCACGGCCTCGCGGCACGGTCCGCCACGGGCGGCGGCGGTGCAGAGTTCGTCGCCTGCCTCGGTCAGCAGCATGACCGACATCTCGTCCGCCTCACAGTGGTCAAGGAGGGCGGACGCCATCCCGTCAAGAATGGCATCGGTCTGCAGGGTGGAGGAAACCGCCATGGCCACCTCATAAACGGCCATCGACTCGCGCAACTGCAGGTTCTCATTCCGCAGACGCCTCATTTCCGCGGCCCGGACCATTACGTTCAGCAACGTCCCGAAGGTGAACGGTTTCCGGATGAAGTCGTAAGCCCCCGCCTTCATGGCTTCCACCGCCATTGGCACCGTTCCCCGGCCGGCTATCATGATGCCGACCAGGTCGGGATCAAGCGCGAGGGCTTCCCGGAGGATGTCGATCCCGTTCATATCCGGCATCATGAGATCGGTCAACAGCAGGTCGAAATCCTGCTCCCGCAAAACCTTCAAGGCGGCCAGCCCGGACGTGAATCCCGAGGCCTGGTAGTCCTTTTCGTTGAGGACGTCGCACAGCACGGTCACCAAGTCCGGTTCGTTATCAATCACCAAAACACGGCCCATTGTCGTCATGATTTATGCCGTTAATCTCCAATCCTCATATTGCGTCCGGATCCTCTGAATCGATTTTGTGTCCAATTCGGCGATGGTTACTGCCGGTTATTTCGACGGCGTCTCCAGTGAAAACCTCCAGACTGCGCGATGCCAATTGGACTCCTTTCGATTAGACAGCGGCCGTGCGATCTCCTACCGATATTTGGTCGAATAATGTCGATGTTGTTTCTTTTTTTTGCGGTACCCGGTGGCCGGGGTGTCCGGCGAAGAAGGCTTTGGAGAAAGGGAGGGGGTCAAGCGGTGACGTTCCAACGACGATTATGGTGATAACGGGCCCGCCGCCGGGTGCCTCCCGCCGGGGCGGTCCTCCGGAATGGAGGGTCGGCATCGTCGCATGAACAAACAGCCACAGGGGAAGACGAACGCCGGGTATGAAGGGAACGGGCGGCGGTTCCGGGTGGAGAAACTGCTGGCCGCGGCGGTAAGGGACATGGCCCAGAGCAGGACCGAGGACGCGATCCTGCAGTTTGTGGCCGACTACACCTACCGGATCACGCTGGCATCTCTGGCCGTCGTCTTTACGCCTGATCCCGACGGGTGGTTGCGGGCGAGGGCCCGTCAGGGCGAGGGCCAGCTTTACCTTGAGGAGCGGCGCATCAACGTGGCCGGGGGGATTGGTCTGGCTGCCGCGGCCCTGAGCGGGGAGCGGACGCTCTGTCATGCCGCGGACGGGCCGTGCCCGCCGGAGACCGATCCCCTGCGCTGGCGGGCGTGGCGGGAGCGGGCCGCCGCCCACGGCTTCCGGTGGCTGGTCCTGGTGCCCATCCGCTACAAGAACCGCAGCCTTGGCCTCGTGAACTACTACACCTCCCGGCGGGAACAACCGTCGGCGGCCGGGCGGGAAGCCGTGGAAAACATGGCCCTCGTCGCGGCGGGGGCCCTGCACGGCCTTAGGTTACGGGAAGAGACGCTGCTGACCCTGACCAGGGCCCTGGAAGCCCGGGACGACGAAACCCAGGCCCACGCCCGGCGGGTAGCGCTGTATACGCAGCGGCTGGCGGAAGAAGTGGGCGTCCGGGACCCGGAGGAAGCGCAGTTCCTGCGGTGGGGGGCCCTGCTGCACGACGTGGGCAAGATCGGGCTTTCCGACGCCGTCCTGCGCAAACCGGGCCCGCTCACGCCCGAGGAATGGCGGGAGGTCATACGGCACCCCCGCACCGGCTACCACTTGCTGGCGGATCTCGAATTCCTGGGCGGCGCACGCGAGATCGTGCTCGCCCATCACGAGCGGTGGGACGGGTCCGGCTATCCGGGCGGCCTGCGGGGCCGGGCCATACCCCTGGGGGCGCGGATCTTCACGGTTGTGGACGCCTTCGACGCCATGACGTCGGACCGGCCGTACCGCCGGGCCGTATCGGTCGCGGCGGCGGCAAGCGAACTGCGGCGCGCGGCGGGAACCCAGTTTGATCCGGATGTCGTGGACGCCTTCGGCAGGATCGGGGAAGGGGAGTGGGAAAATCTGCGCCGCCAGGCCGAGGCGGGTTTTTTCTCCCCGTTCGGTTCGGCGGGCGGGCCGGGATAGAGGGAAGGGCCCGGCGGGCCGGGCCCTTCCCTCCGGGCCGTCAGCAGGGGGGCAAAGCGCCTTCGTCCAGGGCCCGGCTCAGTTTCTCCACCAGGATGGGCACCAGGCGCGGATCGGCCCCGATGTGGCCGGTGAGGGTGATCTCGATGTCCGGGTATTTGTCCCTGGCCCGGGCCGTCCCAGCCGGGATGTCCTTTTGCATGTGCATGCCGGCGGCTAGGAAGACCGGCAGGATGACGACCCGGGTCGCCCCCGCCTCCACCAGGCGGTCGATGGCCGGACCCAGACCCTGCAGGCCGGACTTTTCGTTCATGAAGGCGATCTCCATCAGTTCCAGGGACATGGCCCGGCGGACCATCCCCGCCAGTTCGACGAGGGTTTGATTGGCTTCGCCGACCTCCCGCCGGGAACCGTGACCGAGAACCACTATTCCGGTAGACATAATGTTCCTCTCCCGTACAAATATTTCTTCCCTAATCTGTTTTCGTTCAAACCGCCCTTTTTCCTTCCCCGGGGTTCCCTGGTGTGGTGGACAAGGCCCCAACCGTGGTATAATCTCAGGAACATCTGTCAAACCGGAGGTACTGGCATGCTGGAGGAAAAATTCGCCAAGAAGGGCCTGACTTTCGATGATGTCCTGATCATCCCCGCCGCCTCGGAGGTACTGCCGCGGGATGTGGATACGTCCACCTGGGTGACCGGCGGAGTCAAGTTGAGCATCCCCATCATGAGCGCGGGCATGGACACCGTCACCGAGTCCCGCCTGGCCATAGCCATCGCCCGGGAGGGCGGCCTGGGCGTCATCCACAAGAACATGGCCATCGAACGCCAAGCCCTCGAGGTGGACCGGGTCAAGCGCTCCGAACACGGGGTCATCACCGATCCCATCTTCCTGTCGCCGGACCAGCCGGTCCGGGAAGCCCTGGTTCTCATGGAACGTTACCGCATTTCCGGAGTGCCGATCACGGTGGACGGCAAGCTGGTCGGCATCCTGACCAACCGCGACCTCCGGTTTCAGGAGGATCTGGATCAGGCGGTGGGCGCCGTGATGACCCGGGAGAACCTGGTCACGGCCCCGGTGGGCACATCCCTGGAGGCGGCCAAGCAGATACTGCAGCGGTACAAGGTGGAAAAACTGCCCATCGTGGACCAGGACTTCAACCTGAAGGGCCTCATAACAATCAAAGACATAGAGAAAGCCAGAATATATCCCCGGGCCGCCAAGGACGCCCGGGGGCGGCTGCGGGTGGCCGCCGCCGTGGGCGAGGCGCCGGACACCATGGATCGGGTGGCGGAACTGGTGCGGGTCAAGGTGGACATCGTGGTGGTCGACAGCGCCCACGGACACCAGGCGAGGGTACTGGAAACGGTGGCCGCCATCAAGCGGCGTTTCCCCGAACTGCCCGTGGTGGCGGGCAACGTGGCCACCGCCGAAGGTACCCGGGACCTGGTAAGGGCCGGGGCGGACGCCGTGAAGGTGGGCATGGGGCCGGGTTCCATCTGTACGACGCGGGTGGTGGCAGGCATCGGAATTCCCCAGATCACCGCGGTGTACGACTGCATGACGGAGGCCAAAAAGACCAACACCCGGATCATCGCCGACGGGGGCATCAAGTACTCGGGCGACATCACCAAGGCCATAGCGGCGGGGGCCGACGTGGTCATGCTGGGGAACCTGCTGGCCGGTACGGAGGAGAGCCCCGGTGATACGGAGATTTACCAGGGTCGGACCTACAAGGTCTACCGGGGTATGGGCTCCATCGGCGCCATGAAGGAGGGGAGCCGGGACCGGTACTTCCAGCAGGAGGCCGTGAAACTGGTGCCGGAAGGGGTGGAGGGCCGGGTCCCCTACAAGGGACCGCTGTCGGAAACGATCTACCAACTGGTGGGCGGGCTGTGCGCCGGCATGGGCTACAGCGGCTCCCGCAGCATCGAGGAACTCAAGACCGGGACCAGGTTCATCCGCATCACTTCGGCCGGGCTCCTGGAGAGCCATCCGCACCACGTGACCATAACCAAGGAGTCGCCCAACTACAGTGTGAAATAGGGGGGGATTTTCTTGGCCGGACCCCTAAAGAAGCGGGTCCGCCCTGCCGATATAACGGGTAGGAAGCACCGCTAAGGGCAAACGCCATCGAAAGAGGCGGACGCAAAGCCACGGGTCTAAAGCCGCAAGGCCATGACAGCCGGGTTGCCGGTGAGGACGTAATGGGCCTCATGTACTCCCTTGGCGCAATTCAAGGGAGTACTTTTTTTGCCGAAATTCAGGTTCGGCGGTGCCGCTTTCATCGGTTTATGGACTCAACTTCTATCAATCCGCCGCTTTGGCGGGAGAGGTGAGGGACATGCTCCGGATCTGGGCGGTTATCGCCGGACTGTATTTGGGGGTTTTCGCCGTTTTGGGACAGGCCCCCCCGGGAAACCCGGTTACCTTGGCCCCCGAGGCCAGCGCGGCTTACAACCCGGCCGGGGGAACCCCGACGGCGGGGCAGGGCGTCGCGGACCCGGTTCCGCAGGTCATGCAGGTCTACGTGATGTCGGCCGGGCCTTCCACCGGCGGTTCGGGCAACGCTGCCGCCGCGCAGGACGGGGTGGAAAGCCAGGGCACGGCCTTCTATCTGGATGCCGGCGGACAAAAGGTCATCGTGGCCCCGTACCATGCCTGGGCCATGGCCGGCGCTTCCCCCTCCTCCGGGCAGGTGTACCTGGCGGGGCAGGTGAAAGGGACTCCCGCGGACGGCGCCAAATGGACCTGGTGGTCGGAGCAGGCCCGGGTGCTGGGGGCCGATCCGGCGGCAGACGTGGTTTTCCTGGCGGTGCCGCCGCAGTTGAAGGATGTTGACGCCCTGGTGCCGGCCGGCAGCATGGCCGTGGGCCGCCGGCTGCACGGGAGCGGCTACGCCGGCGGTATGATCCGGCCGAACCGGTTTGACGGCGACATCACTTACTTCGGATCGGAGACCGAGAGTGCCGCAGGCGGATGGCAGTTGAACTTCCAGGGATACGGCCTTCAGGGTGGCGGGGTGGAGCCCGGCGACAGCGGCAGCCCGGCGCTGACGGCGGACGGACGGGTGGCCGGCGAGGTGGTCGCGGCCGGCAACGGCTGGATCCTGGTGGTACCCTCCACCACCATAGAGCAAGCCCTGGCGGGGCTGCCGAAATCCTGAAAAAAACCACGGCAAAAACCCGGGACCCGGTGACCTTGGACGTCACCGGGTCCTTTGCGTCGGTGTCCTTTTCCGGAGCCCGGTTGTTTAAGGAGGCGGCCGCGAAGGGCAGGGGACGCCCCTAGGCATCCCCTGGCTCTGGTTCGCGGGAGGCCAGATCGCCGACGGTGTACCGGGCCAGTTCCGTGGTCAGGACATTCTGCACGGAGGCGAGGGTGCGGCGGAGCGAACAGTAACCCGCGGCGTGGCGACCGCACCGGTCGGCGTCGACCAGGCAGTGGTTTATGCCCGTCCTTCCCTCCACCGCCTCCAGAATATCGAGGATGGAGACTGCGGAGGGATCCCGCCGGAGGAAGAACCCCCCGCCCGGGCCGCGCTGTGATCCCACGATGCCGGCCGCGGCCAGGGAACGGAAGATCTTGAGGAGAAAGCTCTCCGGAATGCTCTGGCATTCGGCGATCTCACCGGCCTCCACCATGGTCCCCCCGGGCAGGCGGGCCAGGTGGATCAGCGCCCGGGCGGCGTAATCGGTAGCCTGGGTAATCTTCATGATCATGTCCTCTTTCAAGCCGCCGATCTCCGTCTTGGCGGTCTGTCCGGCGTCAATCATTGTAAACCAAATAGATCAGGAATGCAAATAAACCACTACCTGTTAAAGCAGGTGGGTTTGCGGGGTACCCACCGCAGGTGGGTCACTGAAAGTCGGCTAAAAGGGGGGGGCACCTGCCTGCAGGCCGGGTCGGGGTCGAAGGAGCAGGTGCCAAAGCTGTCCGCCTGAAAGGCGGAGGCATCAGACCTGACGGTTGGAAAGTGAACAAAAGTTTACCCGGGGGACCGGAAGGGTCCCGGTTGTCCGGACCCCAAGTTGTGTACCAAAAAGGGAGAGTATTAACGCAAATGATCACCCTTCCCCCATAACGGACTAAAATGGTACACAATTGTCCCGTACCGGCATTGCTCCAGCGGCAGGTCCGGGATATGATGTTATAAGCCCGGGGCGAAGGATTGCTTCGGCGCGAATGCCGCCGGCAGCCCCGCTCCATGGCTCCGGGCCCGGATCCCCGGGTTTGCGGCTCTAAAGTTCGCCCCGGGACGGCCCCGCGGATACCGCTGATCGTCGAATACCGCGTCAAACCATGCCAAAGGAGGTTTTTCAGTCATGCCGAGGTTTAGAGATCCCGCCCACACCAGCCGTCCTTCGGCGGCGCCGCGGGTGGTGGACCCCAAGGTGGTCAAGAGGACCATCGACCCCGCGGCCCTGGAAATGCTCGATGTGGCCAGGGAAAGAGGCGTCACCACCTATTTCGACCGCTTTGTGGCCCAACAGCCCCAGTGCCAGTTCGGCTACCGGGGCATTTGTTGCCGCTTCTGCATGGTCGGGCCCTGCCGGATCAAGGGCGAAGAGGGTCCGGCCTCCAAAGGCGCCTGCGGCGCCCACGCCTGGACCATCGCCGCCCGCTCCACGGGCCTGATGCTCCTGACCGGCGCTTCGGCCCACTCGGAACACGGTCACCACATCGTGGAGACTCTGCACAACTTCACCATCGGGAAGGCTCCCGACTACCAGATCAAGGATCCGGCCAAACTGCGCCGGGTGTGCGAAAAGCTCGGCATCACGGGCGAGGGCAAGGACGATATCCAACTGGCCAAAGAACTGACCGAACTGGCTTTCGAAGACTTCAGGCGTCTGGACGGCGAGGGATACTCGGCGTGGCTTGCGGCCAACACCACCAGGGGCCGGGTGGAGAAGTTCATGGACTGCAACGTGATGCCCACCGGCATCTACAACTCGATCTCCAACCTGGTCAACCAGGCCCACTGCGGGATGGACGACGACCCGGTCAACCTGATCTTCTCGGCCATCCGGGTGGCCCTGTCCGACTACATCGGCGAGCACATCGCCACCGACCTGTCCGACATCCTCTTCGGCACCCCGCAGCCCGTCTTGTCCCAGGCCAACATGGGCGTGCTGGACCGGGATAAGGTCAATATCGCCCTGTACGGGCACAACCCGGTCCTGTCCGAGATCATCTGCGACGCGGCCGGTCTCCTGGAGGACGAGGCCAGGGCGGCCGGCGCCAAGGGGGTCAACCTGGTGGGCGTCTGTTGCACCGGCAACGAGGTGCTGATGCGCCGCGGCGTCAAGATCGTCACTTCCTACGCCTCTTCCGAACTGGCCATCGTCACCGGGGTTTTGGACGCCATGATCGTGGACGTGCAGTGCATTATGCCCGCGATCCGCACGACGGCGGACTGCTTCCACACCAAGATCGTTACTACGGCGCCTGCGTGCAAGCTGCCCGGTTCCACCCACATCGACTACCATACCGACCACGCCCTGGCCAATGCGAAGGAAGCCATCCGCGTGGGCATCGAAGCCTACCGGAAGCGCGATCCCAACAAGATCCACATTCCGGACCTGAAGTACCGCGTGGTGGCCGGTTTCTCCCTGGAGGCCCTCTACGAAATCTTCGGGGCTGTGAACCCGGTCAGCCCCGTAAGCGTGCTCACCGACGCCATCCTGGCCGGCGAGATCAAGGGTGTGGCCCATTTCTGCGGCTGCAACAACATCAAGCGCTTTGCGGACGACAGCCATACCGTCATCGCCAGGGAAATGCTCGCCAACGACGTGTTCGTGATCGGTACCGGCTGCGCTATGCAGGGCTGCGCCAAGGCGGGACTGCTGGATCCGGAGAACACCAAGTCCCTGGTGGGCCCCGGCCTGGCCAGGTTCCTGGCCCGCCTGGAGGAGAAGGCCAATCTGAACGTGCCGTTGCCGGCCGTCTTCCACATGGGCTCCTGCGTGGACAACAGCCGGATCGTCGACCTGATGACCGACATGGCCAACCAGTTGGGTGTGGATACGCCTAAGATTCCCTTCGTCGCCTCCGCGCCGGAGGCCATGACCGGCAAGGCGGTGGCCATCGGTACCTGGTTCGTGGCCCTGGGCGCTCCCACCCACGTCGGCGCGATGCCGCCGCTGGAAGGCAGCGACGTCATCTACTCCATCGCCACCCAGATCGCCTCGGACGTCTACGGCGGCTACTTCATCTTCGAGATGGATCCGTTTGAAGCGGCCAAGAAGATCCTCTCCGCCCTGGAGTACCG
>JAJYZD010000121.1 GCA_021800315.1 Bacillota bacterium
GAAGGCTGGCAGACAAAGCTATGGCGACAAGCTGCCGGTCTGAAGAAGTGTTCATCCAAGTCGAAACTTGCTCCGGAATCCCATGCCAACGATGCAGTGGCAATGTTGGTCGGACTTGCTGGTTGTGAGCCAGACAATGCTCCGTTTTGGGTATATCGTCGTCCCGAATTCGCAAGGAGGAGTCTGCACCGGCAGCATTTTCAGAAAGGCGGCATTCGACCGAAGTTTGGCGGCACGTGCAACAATGGCCTTTTCCGCAAGGGCGATTTTGTTGTAGCAAGCAAAGCGGGAAAGACGTATAAAGGTTGGGTATGTGGGTTGCCTACAATAGATACCAATATGGTTGGGGTAATGGATGCCAACGGTAAGCGCATAAGTCAATTTACCCCGTCTAAAGTTCGTCTTCTGGCCCGTTCTGGGAATGTTCTTTCGCAACGACTGCAGTAGTCGAGTAGTTTTGCGCGCCTCATCCCCATGTCTGAAGCCAGGGGATTCCGGCGCGATTCCTTTGTTGAACGACGGACAGGTCTATGGGAGCGTGACGGTTCGTAATCCTTTCTAAGGAAGAATAAGCACCGGACACGGAGATCGGGTGCGGTGTGTTCTGGCCGGCCTCGGTCAATGGGTCTCCCGGGGTCGCCCGTCTTGGGGCGTCCGGCGTTCCGGAGTCTTTCATCCACTGCCCGACACCGGGCACGCCAAGTTGATGACGACTGCCGGAGGATCCGGCCACCGGGGACCTGATCTCTTTCAGCAACAGGCGGATGAAGACGGAGACGGCCGGCAAAGGAAATTCACCTTCGCCGGCGCGGAGTACTTCGTCCGGATGCAGGATAGAAACCTTTACACCACCGACCGGGAGGTCATCCGGCAGCGGGTCGGGAGGCTGGGCCTGGCCGGCGTTTTCGAACGGCGCCACGACCACCGCCCGGTCATCGGGTCGGATCGGTGATCGCTATCGCCACCGCAGGCATTCATAGACGCAGAGGCCCGGCCAGTCACAATCGCACAGGTCTGCACCGCGCATCAGGGAACAGACCGGACAGGTCTTGGTTTCAGCCAGTTGACACGGGCATGGTCCGGTGGACCGGCACGCCGCGCAAGGATAATCCGGCACCGCGGTCACTTCCTTTTTTGATTTGTTGTAGTCTATGACCGGTGCGCCGGGGATGGCAGTTCCCCAAGCCGGGTCCGGCCTGCCGATATCAGGCTCCCGGATGCAAACCGGGGCAAGGGCGGGCAGGGAATCGGCATCCCCTGGTCGAAAACAAGGAAAGGCTCTTTCTTTGAACTTTCACCGGGGGGGGTTCCTTATGGCTTTGCGCACGCGGGAAGAATACCTGCAATCCTTGCGGGCCTTGCGCCCGAACATCCACAAATTCGACCGGCGCATCGAAGACGTCACCACGGACCCGGTCACCCGGCGCACCGTGGAAAGCCACGCCCGGGCCTTTGACGCCGCCGGCGACAAAGACAGGCTGGATCTTTTCACCTGTACTTCCAACCTTACCGGTGAGAGGATCCACCGGTTCAACGGGCTGATGCCGGCCATGGAAGACGTCGTGCAAAGCGCCCGGTTTAAGAGGGCCATGTACCACCTGACCGGCACCTGCACCGGGGGTCTGTGCGTGGGCTGGAACGCCATGAACGTGCTCTGGGCGGTCACCGGCGACCTGGACCGGGATTGTGGGACGGCTTACCAGCCGCGGCTGAAGGAGTGGATCCTGCGGGCGCAGGAAAAGGGGCTGGTGACGGCCGGCGCCCTTACGGACGCCAAAGGGGACCGCGCCCTTAAGCCCTCCGGGCAGCGTGATCCGGACAGCCACTTACGGGTGGTCAGGGTCCGGGAAGACGGCATCGTTATCCGGGGAGCCAAGGTGATGATCGCCGGGGTGGCGGCCGCCCACGAAATATTCATCCTGCCGGGGTCGGCTTACGGCGAGGCGGACCGGGACTACGCCGTGGCCTGCGCGGTGCCCCGGGATATCGAAGGGCTGACCATCGTGGAGACCCGCCGGCCCAGCGACGGTCGGGAACTGGACCCGGGGTTCGATGCGCCGGAAACGGGCACATCCCAGGCCTACCTGCTGTTCGAGGACGTGTTCGTACCGGCGGACAGGGTTTTCATGTGCGGGGAGTACGGGTATACGGGGCGGATCATCGAGTATTTCACCGCCAATTACCGCGCCTGCATCGGCGCCTGCGTGGCCGGGCAGGGGGACGTGATGATCGGCGCGGCGGCCCTGGTGGCCAGGGCCAACGGTTTGCCGGCCAAAACGTTCGCCGGGAAAATGGTGGACATGGCGGTCA
Source organism: Bacillota bacterium (assembly GCA_021800315.1). GTDB lineage: Bacteria > Bacillota > Desulfotomaculia > Desulfotomaculales > JAJYZD01 > JAJYZD01. The sequence continues at coordinate 2,311 of JAJYZD010000121.1, forward strand.
ACAACGAAACCACCTTCGGGACGGGCATCGGCGCCATCGCCATGGGCCGGAGGCATCCGGCCGGAATCTGGTTCGCCGACCCGCTTTTGGCCCATACCAACAAGGTGCTGGTGGCCACCCTGCCCTACGAGACCAAGCGCCTGGCCCAGGAAATCGGCGGCGGGGCGGTGGAAACCGGCTGCTTCCCGTCCTATGCCGATTTCATCAGCCCGGAGTACGGTCACCTGGTGCAAAAGTACATGAAGGCCGGGCCGGCTTCGGGGGAGACCCGGGCCAGGGCGGCCCGGCTGGTCGAATGGCTCACCCTGGGGGCCGGGGTGCCGGGATGCATGCACGGGGGCGGTTCGCCCGACGGGGCCCGGCTGGTGGTGCGTTCGCGCACGCCGGTGGAGGAATTCGTCGGGTATGCCCGCGCTTTGGCCGGGATCGAGGAGGCGGTGCCGGAGCCGGCGCAAAAGTAGGGCGGCCTTCGGTCAATTACCGTTCTGAGCGACGTAAGTAAGCACACCTTGGCATAAGCTGGTATTTATACAACGGGAAAGAGTCTTTGTGAAATGACGTAACGGTGTGCCGCTGCTCGTCCTCCCCATGCCTGGAACCGCCTGAAGGCAGGGACTCCCGCGCCGGTTCTATTGGTGGAAGAAAAACCGCCAGCTGTTGATGCCGCCCACGGCCGCGGCTGTGAGTATCGCGCTCCACAGGGCGGTGCCGGTCACCATCCAGAAGAGAAGGGGTCGCGGCCTCAGGCCCAGGGAAACCCCCAGCGCGGTACCCAGCGCGGTGCCGACCAAAAGCGGCGCCAAGAGTCCCAGGCCCGCCGGGCCGAAACGGGCGTAAGCCTTTTGCAGCCATTCCCGGCGCGATGACCGGGTCGCCCGTCCGTGTTTTTCCATAACCAGGTTGCGGATTTTTTCGCCCAGGAACAATATGACCAGGGTATCCAGGCTGGCGCCCAGGCTGGCGGCCACCGCGGTCGGGAACGGGCCCAGGCGCATGGTCAGTCCGACGGCGATGGACGCCTTGAATTCCAGGGCCGCCAGGCCGGTGACAGTCAGGAAACGGATAATGGGCATAAGCACCTTTCCATGGCGCAAATTTCCCGTCCGGCCCGCGGCCGGGCTCTTTTCGCCGTTGTCTGAATGGTTCGCGCTCCGGACGCCGATTCCTGCCTTTTTCACGGGCCGGCCCCGGCGGATAATATTGGGCCGGGGAGATGACCGGGTCGAAAGTCCAGGGACGGGGGAAAGACGGCGGCCCCGGCATCGCGCGGGGCGACGCCGGGACCGGACGGTTACGAAGGGTTGACCCTAACAACAGGGTAAAGCGGTTACATCGCCTGGGTGTTTTCAAACAGGGCCTGGGCACACTCGCGGCAAACCAGCTTTCCTTTGTAATGCTGGACGTCGGATGCGTTGCCGCAGAAAACGCAGGCGGGCTCGTACTTCTTCAGGATGATCTTCTCATTGTCGACATAGATTTCCAGGGCATCTTTCTCATCAATTCCCAGAGTGCGCCGGAGTTCGATGGGTATGACCACGCGGCCGAGTTCATCCACCTTCCGCACAATACCGGTAGATTTCATCGCTATCCCTCCCTTACAACAAATTTCGACGATAATTGCAATACCCTGACTAAATGGTACCATCGATCCCAGTTATAGTCAATAGGGTTTTTTAGGCTTTTTTCAAAATTTATTTCAATATATATGCCCCTTTACTCCCGAACTCTACAATTATTGCACCGTTGCCTCTTTTTACGCCGCCTGACATTTTTGGCAGGCGGTCAAGGTAGGAATTATGGGCTGTATGTGGGATATTGTCATATCCAATCCTATTATGTTATTTCTTAACATAACGATCCCTGGGTCGGCCCTGGAACGGCTGGCGCACGCCGCCGTAAGGATTGCCGGTTGCCGGGGCCAAGGCCCGGCGGTTGCGTTTTTTGTCGCCAGCCTTAGCCGGGTGATTCCACGCCTATATCACAAGTATGTTACATTCTTGTAGCACTTTACGAGTTATTTTCTGGATGCGGTCCCAGGAGGGTTTATCCCCGGCCGACTTGACAATCACTGTCAGGAGCCGGTAGAATCGACAGGGGAAGACCGGTTGAATTGCGGAGGGAGAACAGCTTGAGCAAGCCTACTTTTTACATAACGACGCCCATTTACTATCCCAGTGACAACCTGCACATCGGCCATGCCTACACCACGGTGGCCGCCGACGCCCTGGCCCGCTATTACAGGCTGACCGGCTACGACGTCCGGTTTCTCACCGGGTCGGACGAGCACGGGCAGAAGATCGAGCGGCAAGCGCGCGCCAAAGGGGTTTCGCCCCGGGAATACGTTGATCCGGTAGTGGCCGATTTCAAGAAGTTGTGGGACCTGCTTTTGGTCGGCTACGACGACTTCATCCGGACCACCGAGGACCGGCACCGTGTGACGGTCCAGGCCGTTTTCCAAAAACTATACGACCAGGGGGATATATACAAGGCCGCCTATTCCGGGTGGTACTGTACTCCCTGTGAAACCTTCTGGACCGGGCGCCAGCTGGCCGGGGACAATTGTCCCGATTGCGGCCGGCCGGTGGAAATGCTGGAGGAGGAGAGCTACTTTTTCCGGCTCTCCCGTTACGCCGGCCGCCTCTTGCAGCACATAGAGGACAACCCGTCCTTCATTCAGCCCGCCGGGCGGCGCAACGAAATGGTGAGCTTCATCAGGATGGGGCTGGAGGACCTCTGCGTTTCGCGTACCACCTTTGACTGGGGTATACCTGTACCGTTCGATCCCAAGCACGTCGTCTACGTCTGGGTGGACGCCCTTACCAACTACATTTCCGCCCTCGGCTACGCCCAGCCCGACGATTCCCTCTACCGGCGCTACTGGCCGGCGGATGTCCACCTGGTCGGCAAGGATATCGTGCGCTTCCACACCGTCATCTGGCCCATCATCCTCATGGCCTGCGGGTGTCCGCTGCCCCGTCAGGTGGTCGGCCACGGCTGGCTGCTCCTGGACAGCGGCAAGATGTCCAAATCCCGGGGCAACGTGGTGGATCCCGTGGAATTGGTGGAAAAATACGGGGTGGACGCCGTCCGCTATTACCTCCTGCGGGAGCTTCCGTTCGGGGCCGACGGCAATTATTCGGAAGAAGCGCTGGTCACCCGCATCAACACCGACCTGGCCAATGAACTGGGCAACCTGGTGGCCAGGACCGTCGCCATGGTGGCGAAGTACCGCGGGGGAATCCTGCCCGCCCCGGGGACACCGGACGGGCCGGACGAAGAACTGAGGGATCTGGCCGTCGCCGTCCCCGCCCTGGTGGCGGAACAGATGGAGGCCCGGTCCCTGAACGGGGCGCTGGACGCCGTTTGGAAACTGGTCAAGCGGGCCAACCGCTACGTCGACGAAACCGCTCCCTGGAACCTGGCCAAGCGGGAGGACCTGGCACCCAGGCTGGACGCGGTCCTGTACAACCTGGTGGAAGCCTTGCGCTTTACCGGCATACTGGTATCGCCCTTTTTACCCCAGGTGCCCCCCCGGCTTATGTCCCAGCTGGGTCTGGCCGGACGGCCGGACCTGACCGCATGGGAAGCCCTGGTCTGGGGCGCGTGTCCGTCCGGCACCCGGGTGACCAAGGGCCCGGCCCTTTTCCCCCGCATTGAAACCGCGAAACAGGAGAAATAAGCCGCGATGTTCATTGATACGCACGCCCACCTGGACGACGAACAGTTCGCGGCCGATCTTCCGGCGGTGCTGGACCGGGCCAGGGCCGCCGGGGTCGGCGCGATCGTCAACGCTTCCTACGATCTGGCTTCGGCCGGCCGGGCGGCGGGTATGGCCTCCGTTTATCCCTGGATCTACGCCACCTGCGGGATTCATCCGCACGGGGCGGCCGTGGTGCCGGAGGATTACCTGGAGCGACTGCGGGAACTGCTGGCCCGGCCCGGGGTGGTGGCACTGGGTGAAATCGGCCTTGACTATTACCGGAACCTTTCACCCCGCGCAGACCAGCAGCGCGTTTTCCGGGAGCAACTGGCCCTGGCCCGGGAGCTGAACCTGCCCGTGGTCATCCATAACCGGGACGCCCACGCCGACGTATTCGACATATTGAGTTCGGACGGGGTGGGCCCGGCCGGCGGTATCATGCACTGCTTTTCCGGCGGTTGGGAGATGGCGGGGCGGTTCATGGGGCTCGGCCTGTACATCTCCCTGGCCGGGCCGGTAACCTTCACCAACGCCCCCAGGCTGGCGGAGGTGGCCCAAAAGCTGCCCTTGGAGCGTATCCTCGTCGAAACCGACTGCCCCTACCTGGCGCCGCATCCCTACCGCGGACGACGCAACGAACCCGCCTATGTGCGCCTGGTGGCGGAAAAGGTGGCTTTGCTGCGCGGCATGGGGGTGGAGGAACTGTCAGCCAGGGCCGCGCAAAACGCCTGTCTGGCGTTTGGATTGGGGAGTGGGGCCGGTGCTTAAGAGCCTCACGCTGGCTTTTACCGGCGACGGGCCGGACCTGGTGGCCGGCGGGGTGGTATTGCGGGCCCTCGGGCAGGGTCTCTCCGTGCTGGTCTGCCCCCTGGACGACGATGGAGCGGTGTTCCGGCAACTGCAGCGGATAAACCTGCCGGGGCGGTTGTCGGTATGGCCGTGTCCCGGGGTCCTGCGGCGGTGGCTGACCCGCCTTTCCGGGGCAACCACCGCGGGCGAATGGGACATGATCGTGCTGCAGCCGGTGGAGCGCCTCCTGGCGGAGGACCTGGGCGGGGAACTGGCCGCCCTGCTGCGGGCGCGCCCTCCCGGTTTGCACGTGGTACTGGCCGGGCGGGGGAATCCGGGCGCCCTGCTCGACGAAGCCGACCTGGTCACCTGCTTCGAACGCCGCAAGTAACGGCCGATTATGCCGGAAACAGCCAGGAATGGGTTTGATGGATTGATATGGATAGATAAGGGAAAAAATTTGCCAGACCCGGGGAAGGAGAACCAACTCTTCCCGTGGAATATATTATAGAGTAACCGCTTACCATTTTTTGCCGAAAGTGAGGTGTTTTATGGGGTTTAAGGCTGCGGACGGCATACGCCATTGGATCATCACCCGGCTTAAAGCCCTCCGGACCTTCCTGTCCGACCAAATCGGGATCCTGGTTGAGAAGAAGCGTTGCACAGGATTTAAGGTCGCGGGCGGCATACGCCATTGGATCATCACCCGGCTGAAAGCCCTTCGTCCCCCCCCGGTCGACCGAATCTGGATCCTGTCGGCGGCAACGGCAGCCCTGCTGTTTGCGGGCACGGTCCTGGCGGCCACACCGGTCACGCTGGTGGTACACGGTCAGGCCGTAACGCTCCGTACTTACCAACGCACCGTGGGGGATTTGCTGGCGGTCCGGAATATCCGGTTGGCCCGGCAGGACAGGGTTATGCCGGCGGAGGATTCTCCCATCTACCGGGGAGAGGTGATCCGCGTTTCCGAAGCCGTGCCGGTTACCATCCGGCTGGATGGGAAAGAAGTGCTGAACCGGATGACGGCTAGGGAAACAGTGGCCGGGGTGCTCAAGGAGAACGGGATTTCATTGGGGCCGAACGATCTGGTCCAACCCAGGCCGACCACCCAGGTGGCGGCCGGCATGTTGATCAGGGTGGACCGTATGACCAGCGGCACCGAGGTAGCAAATGTCCCGCTGCCCTTTTCCACCAGGCAGGAAAATTCCCCGGATCTTTTCCGGGGTATAGAGAGAATTTTGCGGCTGGGCAGGCCGGGTCTGGAACACCAGGTATGGGAGGTTTCCTTCCGTAACGGGGTTCCCGTAAAGAAGACGCTCGTAGCAAGCCGGGTCGTCCGTCCGCCGGAGGACCGGATTATTCAGGTGGGCGCGTTGGGCGAGGTATCCCGGGGAGGAAACGCCATACGGTTTTCCCGGGCGATCGAGATGCGGGCCACCGCCTACACCGGAGGCGGTTACACGGCAACGGGTACGGTGGCCCGGCCGGGTACGGTGGCGGTGGACCCCCGGGTTATCCCCCTGGGAAGCCGGCTTTACATCGAAGGATACGGGTACGGCACCGCCCTGGACACCGGGGGGGCCATCTACGGTGACCGCATCGACCTGTATTTCGATACGAACCGGGAGGTCAACGACTGGGGTGTACGCTACGTAAGGGTATTTGTCCTCAGGTAGGGCGGGTGCCCTTCCTCTTTTCCCGGCGTCCCGGGTTGGTTATAGAATGCCAAAAAAGGAGCGGAAAACCTTGTGGGCTGGTTCCAAGGATGAAAGACCCAATCTTTTTAATCTATTCTAGCGGAGAAATCTATTGACAAAGAAACCGCACCATGGTATGATAAATGACAATATGTGGAGATATATGGAAAGATTTGTAGTACCGTGGAGAGTCAATGATTACCCTTGCGCCAACTACCCCGGCCTGAAGCCGGAGCTTGCGCGAGCAAGCTTCACGATGACGCCGGGGGCTTGTGTCGACATACGGGGGATGTGTTAAGCAAGTTAACACCTGGACATTCGGGGCCCGTCCGGTGGAGAATTCGGAATAGGTAGCGGGGTTGGAAAACGTGCCGATGGACCGGACCAGCGGGCGGTGGATCAGGGAAACCCTTGCCGCGCACGATTTGCGGCTACATAAGGCGCTGGGCCAGAACTTTCTGGTGGACGCCAACATCCGCGACCAGATTGTCGGGGCCTGTCAACTGACACCTGCCGACGTGGTGGTGGAGATCGGGCCGGGCCTGGGGGCCCTGACCGGACGGTTGGCGGAAAGTGTCCGCCTGGTCCTGGCACTGGAATACGACCGGGGTCTGCACGCGCTGCTCACGGCCGACCCGCCGGGCGAAAACGTGATACCGGTGCTGGGCGACGCCCGTAGCGTGAATTTTGACGACCTGGCCGCCACTTACACGGACGGGGAGTACGGACGGGGGGGCAAACCCTGCAAGGTTGTCGGTAACCTCCCCTATTACCTGACCGGCAACCTGCTTTGGCGTCTCCTGGTGGAACGGGTAAACGCGTCCCTCATGGTCTTCATGGTTCAGTTGGAAGCGTCCGGGCGTCTTTTGGCGACGCCGGGCGACCGTGAGGCCGGGGCCCTGACCGCGGTGGTGCAGTATTACTGCCGGACGGAACTGGTCCGCCGGGTTCCCCGGACCGTCTTCCATCCGGCACCGGCGGTGGACTCCGCCGTGGTCAGGCTGCTCAAAAGGGAGACCCCGCCGGTAGAGGTGCCCGACGAAGACTTGTTCTTTCAGTTGGTACGGGCTTCCTTCGCCAACCGCCGGAAAAAGCTCGCCAACTCCCTGGCCGTCCATATGCCGGATTTTTCCCGGGAAACCTGGGTTCGCCTCCTTTCGGCGGCCGGCATAGATCCGGACCGGCGGGGCGAAACTTTGCGGCTTTCGGAATTCGCCGACCTGACCGGTCTGGCCTTTCGGGAACGGAGAGGGGAGAGATAAAGGGGTGTACTTTACCAGCCCCAGCAAGGGAAGGATGACCTTCGAGCAGATGATGACCGATGTCCTGGAATATATCCGGGGCCTGCCTTCCTCCTCCTACCGCATAATCATCGGATCGGATTCCCAGGTCAAACGGGACACCCTTTTCATCACCGCCGTCATAGTCCACCGGTTGGGGAAAGGGGCGCGCTATTACTACCGTAAGAAGTTCCAGCGCAAGATCAAGAGCCTGCGCCAGAAGATCTTCTATGAAACCGCGCTGAGCCTGGAAGTAGGCGGGATGATCAACAAGTTCTTCGCCGAACGGGGCAACGATGAAATGCTGGTGGAGATCCACATCGACGTCGGTACGGCGGGCGACACCAAGGACCTGATCCGGGAAGTGGTGGGCATGGTAACCGGCAGCGGTTTCCGGGCCCGCATCAAGCCGGACGCCTTCGGAGCCTCCAGCGTGGCGGACAAGCATACGAAGTCATAGACCCCACGCCTAAAGGCGGGGGCTTGCGGAGGAAACTCCAAGGGTCTGCGTCTTAGGGCGGGAAAGCGGTATAAGTTGCTCGCAAGGGCACAACTATGTCGCGCTATGACCCGCCTCAGCCGCCGGGGTCTTCGGGCGGGCGGCTAGGTTATTCTGGTCATGACACCTTGGGACGCTTCTCCAGTCCCATGCCCTGTCGCCGATGGTTAAACAGCGAGCGGGGGTAGTTGCAACACGACACGCAGCTTTTATGTA
>JAJYZD010000122.1 GCA_021800315.1 Bacillota bacterium
GCCATTTTGCGGCTGGGACTGCTGGGAAACGTCCTGACCGTGCTCCTGATGGCCTTGTTATACATGACTCCGATTCCCTCGGAAGGCCTCCTGATCATGGGATTTAAAGTCTACGGTGTCTATCTGGGGATCTTCCTGTCCTGGCTGGGGATGGACCTGGGCGCGGTGATCACGTTCTTCCTGGCGAGAGTCTACGGCCAGAAACTCGTACAGAGGGTGGTCCCACCCGAGCAGTTTGCCATGGTCGACAACTGGGTCAAGACCAAAGGTACCACGGGTTTGCTTATCGCCAGGCTGCTTCCGGTGCCCGCGTTCGCCATCAATTGCGTCGCCGGGGCAATCCCTTCGGTCGAATTCTGGCCTTACCTTTGGACCGCGGCCGTTTCCATAGTCCCTTACTACGTAGGAACCGCCCTGGTTTTCCTGGGGATATACATGGGAACCTGGCGCTGGTTGATCCTCGGTGCTTTGGCGATCGCCGTCTTTGGGGGCGGCGGTTACGTCCTGAAACGCCGGCTGCCGTAACCGGTGACGTCACCCCGGCGACCCGGCCGGCGGTGCCGGATCTAACGGAGGCCGGAAAAAAACAGGGCCGGACGCGGTAGTCCGGCCCTGTTTGCCGCCGGAACCCTAATTCGCCACCAGGTAGATCACGTCCTTTTGACCGGCCGGGCCGGGCTCCACCAGTTCGTTGCCGGCGCCGGAGGCGCGGCCGACCACCAGCCCCTGGAACAGTTCACCCGGAGGATATAAGATGGTATCCCGCGAGACGTTGGCCGCCGGACCCATGTAGACCACCGAGCCAAAGCCGTCCTGCCTCAGTTGGACTGCCGCCACGGCCGGACCGTAAACTTCGACCGGAATATTGTCCGCGGCCGGCAGAGCCGGCAGGACGGAATCAGGGTTTGACGCGCCGTAGGGCTTGAGGAGGGCATAGACCTTGCCCGGATCCAGGACGTCGTAGTAGGCGCCGGTCAGGTAATTCTCGGCGTTCAGCCCGGAAACCGGCGCGGTCGCGATGTCCATCGCATCCCGGTCCGAACCGAGGTACACGGAGTTGACGGTCCAGGACAGGGATTCGTGGGCCAGGGAAATAATCTGACCGAAGTTCAAATTGGTCGCGATGTCCTTGTTCACGATCCGTGCCAACTGGCTCAGTTCGGATAGATTCGAGTAGGAATGATAGACCTTTTCCTTGAGCGCGTCGAGTACCTGGAGTTCCGCATGCTGTCTCTGAAAATCATTCACCCGGTAGTTGTTGCCGGCCGCGTTCTGCCGGATCCTGACATAGGCCAGCGCCTGGTCGCCGTTTAAGACCTGCCAGCCGGGATACAAATCAGCCCCGCTGTGGAGCGGATCATACAGCCTGGCCGGTACGTCGACCCTGACCCCGCCGACGGCGTTGACAGCGTCCACAAACCCTTGAAAATCCAAGGCCACATAATTGCTGATCGGCAGCCCCGTCAGGTCCGAAACGTATTGCATGGCCATGTCCGCACCCTCGGTCGGGCTGTTTTGCAGGCCCAGATTGAAGGCGGATTTAATCTTGGGGATGGGTTCGTTCCAAGCCGGTAGAGAAACGAGCGTATCCCGGGGAATAGAGATCAAGGTAACTTCGTGCTTGACGGTGTTAATATGGGCGACGATCAAAATATCCGCCTGCCCGCCGGCTGTCCCCAGCGACAGGGCGTTGGTGGCATTCCTGGCATTATTGCCAATGATAAGAATATTCAGCCCGTTATTATTCGGCAGTATTCCTGTTTGCGTCGCCGCTTTGCCCACCGCGCCGCCAATAGACGACCCCCATTGGCCCAATAGGCCTTTCGCAAAGGAACTTACCGATAAGGTTAGAACGGCAACCAGAATCAAGACCAGAATCGGCCTGTAAATATACCGCTTTCTGTAACGATATGCGCTCATGATATCTACCACCATACTACTCGTAATTTGAACGCCATATTACCGATTTACCTGGACGTAAATACATAGACCGCATGGTCTATGTATGGCCATGATTAAGGAGTGAAAATACTGGATATTTCGGTAGGTATTTTGGCTATCGTACCAGGAAGATCCAACCTCATGAATGGATTTTCAGTCGGCAGTCTTAGAAACCTCCCATTAAAGAATTCGCCATCTGACTACTAGCATTTTATCCGCACCTTCAATATTTGTCAAGTCTGGCACGCTGTTTGCAAAGAAATACCAGAAAACATTACTCCTTATGGACTCCGCCAACTTAGTGCGGCATTATTATGGGTACGGTTGACAGATGAAGGTTACGCGAGCCCAAACCGAAACCAATTAGCCATTCGTGCCATTTTTACCCCCGCATCGCGTCCATCCGGACTGTTCAGGCAACGGTTCCTGCCGCGTTTCTTCCGGGACCAGGCGATTGTCCACCATCGCGAGGAACGCCTGGACAGACCCGCCCCCCATAGGAAATTTTGGCATAATCCACCCCGTTTTTTTAAATTTTTCGCCGGATTCCCACCCGGTTCCTCCCCCTGCAAGTTAAAGAATAATTCAGGAAACCATGCCCCACTTACTTGCGCATGAGTTTTTGGCAACGCCGGCGCACCAGGCCGTTACGGAAAATACGACATTTTTCTCACCGGTCATGCACTTTCTGCAACATCCCGGAATATCATTGAATTAACAAAAAATTAACATACAACCAGGTCCCGGAGGAATACAACATGAGTGAAATCGAATCGGCAGTGGACTATTATCCCGCCGGTCAGCCCAAGTTCCGCCAACTCATGGAGCGGCCCAACGCCGGCTGGCGCCGTTTCATCTGGATTTTCTGGGCCCTGATGGGTCCGGGCCTCTTGGCCGCCATCGCCAACAACGACGCGGGAGGAGTGATCGCCTACACCGTAACCGGTGCCCAATTCGGTATCGGCCTGTTTGTCCCGCTCGTGCTGTGCCTGCTACCTCTGGAGTTTACCATCCAGGAGATGAGCATGCGCCTTGGAGCGGCGACCGGAAAGGGCTTTTCCAGCCTGGCCCGGCAGCGTTACGGAGCGTTCTGGGGCTATTATCACATCGGTACCCTCGCCTTCGAAAACCTCCTGACCCTGATTACGGAATTCATAGGTATGACGGCGGGGCTTATCATATTGGGTTTTCCGATGTGGCTTTCCGTTTTGGTTTGTTTGGCACTCGTCGTCACCTTCGCGCTTTTGACCGGATATTGGACCAAGGAACGGGTCGCCCTGTTTCTGGGAGCGTTGAACACCGTATTCCTGTTGGCGGCCGCCCTGACGCACCCCAGTTGGAGCGCTATCGGCCACGCGTTCACCACCTGGAATATTCCGCCGGGGGACCAAAAGGTTCTGACCTGGTATGTGATCGCCACCATCGGCAACGCGATCGCCCCCTGGATGATTTTTTTCCAGGGGAGCGGTACGGTGGATAAGGGAGTCACGTCGCGGGAACTGCGTTTTTCCCGCATCGACACGGCGATAGGCTGCGTCCTGCAGGTCATTGTCGCCGCGGGGATCATCGTCTTCGGCGCGGTCCTGTTCGGACATGTCAAAACCATCGGCCAAGCCGGTCCGGCGGACATTATCGGGGCCCTGGACCGGGTGGCGGGACGTTTGCCCGCCGTGCTCTTCGGGCTGGGGCTGTTCAATGCCGGCTTCCTGGCCTCGATCACGGTTTCCCTCTCCTCTTCCTGGAGCATCGCCGAACTTTTTGGTTGGGCCAAAAGCCTGAATGACAAGATATCGGCGGCACCGAAATTCTACACGATCTACATCGGCAGCATGGTCATCGCGACGCTGGCCATCCTGCTGCCCGGTTTGCCGTTAAACCTCATCGCCGTAGTGACCCAGGTCATCGGCGGTATCCTCATGACGCCGCTGCTGATCTTCCTGGTCCTGATGACGAGCGACAAGGGTTTGATGGGAGAACACACTACCAGGCTCTTCGGCCGGACCTGGAGTTGGCTGATGGTCGCCCTGATGGCCGGATTGACTCTGATCACGATTTGGCAGACGCTGACCAACCTCTGAATCGACACCCGCGGCGACCGGTGGGGGATTTGCACGGTCTCCCTTCCCGGTCGCCCCCGGGGTTCACTTCGATACGGACCGGGGTGACAGGGCCGTGGTGATTAAGGCAGGCAACCCGTTCGGCGTCTATTTGCGGGATAGACTGCTGGAGATGGATATGTCCATGCGCAAGCTCGCCAATAGATGCGGTTATGATCCGGCGACAATCTCGCGTCTTGTCAACGGCAAACAAGAACCCAGGCCGGATCACCTGGTCAGGATCGCCCACGTCCTGCAGGTTCCCGTCATCCAACTGTGGCAGGCGGCCGGATTCATAGGGCGTGACAATATCCCGGAAGACCCGCTCCTTAAGGCATCCCCTCATCCTTCCCGGGAAATCCCGAAGAACGTTGCGCGGGGTAATGAAACCGATCTGGGTGTTTATTCGTTGCAGTCCCTGGAATCACTGCATATTACGCGCATTCTGGCCGAACTCGAGAAGTACCGGCTCTACGCGCAAACCGATGAGGGACACCGACTGATCCTCGAGGAATTTGACAAGAAGATGAATCAGGTAAAAGGCATCGGTCCGTTCATCGACAAGCTACACAATATGTATGGATTGTACCGGGACGACAGGACCGAACCGGAGCAAAGGCACATTATCGGCAGCGTCCTGCTATACTTTATCCTCCCCACGGACATAATCCCCGACTATCTGTTTCCTACGGGTTACCTGGACGATGCGATGGCTATCGATATCGTGTGGGGACAATTGCAGTCACCGCCCAAGCCTGGGGAGGAATAGCTTTTCCTGTGGACCGGGGGACGCCGGAGGGCGGGAACCGGAAATTGGGCTGGAACCTCTTTCTCCATGGTTTGCCACTCCCTTCCGCCCAGACCGCCGGACCGTGGGGGAACGGCACGGTCAGTCCATGGATCCCGTTGATCACAACCAGGGCTCCGGCGACAACGCCCGCCACCAGGACCTGCCATGGTTTGTTCCATTTGCCGGTACCCGGAGGACATTGCCACACGGCCCGCCCGAAAATTTTAACGAAAAAAAAATCTTGACATATTTCCTATACTGGTTTTATAATTACCGTGCCAGTTAAATAAAGCCATTCCTTCGTTAGGTGAGGCTCCTGTATGGACAGACGCCACTGCCCGGAAACGTCGAAAGACGCCAATGGGCCAACAGGTATTACCGGCTTAAGGTTCTACCTAGTGTGGCTGAGAAATCTCTAAGCCGTGCAGTGCCAAAGCTCGACGAGCAGGAGGATAGGCATTGACGTGTTTGATGTTGAGTCTTCCTGCGGGAAGACTTTTTTAATCCCTCACCGGTGCTCCCAGCGCCGGGAATTTCAGGGTGGAAAGGTGATGGTCACGAGATGTCGGATCACGAACCTCCAGGCCGACGACAGCGGAGCGACAAGTTCATACGGCAAGGGCGCAAGGCGGCCACGGGTCGGATCAGAATCATCGACGGACCAATCACCGGTCTTCATTCCTAACCCATATCGTCAGTCAACCGTCCGTTCATCATTCTGTATCTCCGATCGCCCGCGCGCCTGTCCATTGACTGCACATCAGGTGCGGCAGTGGGTTTCGTTGTGCCCGTGGCACCGATGGGGGTTACCGGAAGAACCAAATGAATGGAGGTAAACAAAATGACGAATATTGCCTACAACACGGGAGAAAGGGAACTCCTGGTGGTTCATCCTTTATTTGACGAACCGGAAGAAAAGAGAGATGTCGATGCTCTTGGCGCCATAAAGATGACCAAAAGCGTAAAATACTCTTTAATGACCCTCCGCTTATACTTGTTCTTTATGGTCGGTTTGGTTTTTTACCGGCTGCTTTTCAGGATCTAGCTTGTAAATTGCTAGCGGTGCCTGTTTAAGAAACAACTAAATAAAGCCATTCCTTCGTTAGGTGAGGCTCCTGCATGGACAGACGCCACTGCCCGGAAACGTCGAAAGACGCCAATGGGCCAACAGGTATTACCGGCTTAAGGTTCTACCTAGTGTGGCTGAGAAAAAGACCGGTCTCTAAGCCATGCAGTGCCAAAACTCAACGAGCGGGAGGATGGGAATCAATACGTTTGATACCGAGTCTTCCCGTGGGAAGACTCTTTTGCTTCTTTAATCCGGACGCCGCCGGCGGTGGCCTGCCCGGACTCAACAATAGACCGCATCGGCAATTCTAAAAGACGGTGATAAAGATGAGAGATCTTGACAATATTCAAGTTAACAGCACAACGACCCCTACGGGCGGCGATATTTTGACCAGAAGCCGCGTTGTTAGCAATCCGGTATGGAGAAACATCCTGCTTTTTTTAATGGTTTTCGGCCCCGGCCTGATAGTCATGGAGGCGGATAACGATGCCGGAGCGGTGTCGACCTATACGCAGGCCGGCGCCCAATATGGTCTGCACCTGCTTTGGGTACTGCTGCTGCTCCTTCCCATCACCTACTTCTGCCAGGAAATGGTGGCAAGGCTCGGGATTGCTACGGGCAAGGGTCACGCGGCCATGATATATCAGCGGTTTGGGAAATGGTGGGGCCATTTCTCCCTCTTTGATTTACAACTGCTCAACTTATTTACCCTGGTTACTGAGTTCGCCGGTATCTCTCTGGCCCTGCAAAGGATGGGTGTGGTACCCCAGATTTCGGTTCCGACAGCGGCCATCGGCTTGATCATCCTAGTGATCACCGGTAGCTATCTCCGTTGGGAGAGGGTCACAATTCTACTGTGCCTTCTCGATATCACCTGGGTCGTTTTCTCGGTGCTGGTGCATCCCGGTGTCGAAGCGGTGGCCAGAAACACATTTATCCCGAGTGTGCCCCGAGGAGGCATCACCACCGACCTGATCTTCCTGGTCATTGCCATTGTAGGTACGACGATCGCCCCCTGGCAGCTCTTTTTCCAACAGAGTTGCGTGGCGGACAAGAGGCTCCGTTTCAAAGACTTGAAGTTCGCCAGGCTGGATACCTTTATCGGGGCCTGCTTTACCGTTATAGTGGCTGGTGGAATGATGATTGTCGGCTACGTCATGTACCTTCACCACCTGAACTACGAAGATCCAGCGCAAATGGCGGTGATGATCGCCCCATTTATGGGCAATGCGGTCAAGAATGGTGTACTGCTACTGATGGTGAATGCCGCCGTGCTCGGTGCTACAGCCGTCTCTCTGTCCAGCGCCTGGGCCTATAGTGAGGTCAGAGGCTGGAAAAACAGCTTGCAGATACCGTTCCGCAGTGCGCCCAAATTCTATCTCCTCTATAGTGCGGCCGTGCTGCTGGCAGCATCTATTGTATTAATCCCTAACGCACCGCTACAAACGATCATTATAGGTGTGCAGGTTCTGGCCGGACTGATGCTGCCTTCGGCGATCATTTTTCTGCAACTGCTTCTCAACGATAAAGAGCTTTTAGGAGAAGAATTTGTCAATAAACGCTGGAATAACACCATAAATTGGATCATTATCATTATGCTTTTCATACTGTCGATAGCTCTCGCAGTTCAAGTGATGTTACCTGGACTATTACCTGGTTAGAGCAGAGTTGAATTCGCTATTTCCCGACATTAGTGGGAAGGGCTTTGGCCAGGGGGGAGACCCGGGTTACCATCCCGGGCCCGGGCGGGCCTTCCTGGGATCCGGGCGGTTACCGCGGGGACAAGGGAACAATCCCGGGTTTTGAGATCTATGTTGGAGTGGGACGGATTTTCCGGCGAAAATCCGTCCAATCGCTAATTATATCCGGCCTGTTACCGACAAAAGCCATAAAACTGTCTATGCATGCCAAGGTATGATCGCTTATGGTATGTTCCACTTTTTCGGTCTCTTCCAGAATATCTCCCGCCACCCCGAGCAGGGTTAGAAACCCCTCTACCAAGAGATGCCTGTCCAGCAAGGCCTTCCCTATTCCTTGACCTTTTTGGGTCAAGGTGATGATTCCGTACTTTTCATAGTTAACCAAACCAATATTGGCAAGTTTTTTCATCATTTTCGTAATAGACGGGGGTTGTACATTTAGAGCCGATGCCAGGTCGTTGGTCCTTATATAAGCGGAATTCAAGGAAATCCGGTAGATCATTTCCAGATAATCTTCCATGGAAGCGGTCAGCAAATCACCACTCTTGGTCATGTAATCCCTAAACGTATGGAATTCCATTTTAGGCATTCGAACACACCGGCCCTACTTACAGGTATTATAAAATGTGTATGTCCATTCACCGGGATTTATTCGTCACCGTCTTACCCTTTTCCTCATAACTTACATCCGGGAGAAAAATCTTAGACGAGGCTAATCGTTTGAGCCGGGGGAAAAGGACGGGTGATGGATATTGCCTGAGGAGGCGGAAACCGGAAGAGAGGGGAATTTAGAATGGCCGGTTTTCCGGGACCGGGTCGGCCCGGCCGGTGCGGCCAACCGCGAGGACACGGCCAGGGCCCTCGACCGGTTACGGGTTCTGCGGGCCCGCAGGGGCAGCCGTTGGCTGCACCTGGCCTGGTTGTTGATCGGGCCCGGTATTCTGGTAATGCTGGGCGAGAACGACGCCCCTTCGATGTTATCGTACGCGGCCACCGGATCCCGGTTCGGAACCGGTTTCTTTCTCCCCTTCGTTTTGCTCACCTTCGTCATGGCCTTCGTAGCACAAGAGATTACGGTCCGCCTGGGGGCGGTATCCAAAGCGGGACATGCGGAACTCATCTATCAAAGATTCGGCCGTTTCTGGGGAAACCTCGCCATGATCGATCTCCTTTTCACCAACTTTCTGACCCTGGTGACAGAGTTCGTAGGGATTGTGGCCGGAGCGGGGTTTTTCGGTGTGCCCGGTTGTGTCGCCGTCGCCGGCAGTATTCTCGTCATTACCGGCGCCTATTCCTTCCGCCGGTACTGGGTGTGGGAACGTACCGTACTGGTCCTGGCGCTTTTCAACCTGGTATTCATTCCCGTTGCCCTCATGTCCCACCCCGACTGGGGCGCCGTGGCCCGCTCGTTTCTCACCTTCGGCCCGCTGCCCGGGGGATTGAACCCAACGACCATCCTGATTCTGCTCTCGGATATCGGAGCGACAATCACCCCGTGGATGCTCTTCTTTCAGCAGAGCGCGGTGGTGGATAAAGGGCTGTCGAGTCACGACGTGAACCAGGGCCGGTTGGATACGGCGCTGGGCGCCTTTTTGGCGGCGATCGCCGCTATCGCCGCCATCATCGCAACCTCGTCCCTGTATCTGCACCACATGGACGCGGGCCAGTTCGGGGCGGCCCGGTTTGCGCAAGCCCTGGTTCCTTACGCGGGGCGTTCCGGCGGCGCACTGTTCGCTCTGGGAATCCTGGAGGCCGGGTTGGTAGCGGCCACCACGATCGCTACGTCCTCGGCCTATGCCTACACGGAAGTGCGCGCCCAGGCCGGCAGCCTGAACAAATCGTTTCAGGAAGCCAAGCCGTTTTACGGCATTCTGTTTGCAGCCCTGCTGGCCGCCGGCGGCATCGTGGCGCTTCCAGGCTTTCCGCTGATCTACGTCGTACTGGTGGTCAACGTTCTGGCCGTGCTGACCATGCCGCCGGCTATCGCGTTCCTGTTGCTGCTCGTGAACGATCATGAGATCATGGGCGAGCATAAGAACACCTGGTTATTAAATACCATGGGAATCGGGGTCGCCGCTTTTGTTTCCCTGGCCGGGCTGCTTTACGCCTTGACCACCGTCTTTCCACGTTTACATCTCTAGCGGGCCGCCGGCCCGGTCGAAGGGGGATTTATCGTGCCTGCCGCGGAACCGTTACAACGGGCCGGCTCCCACAGCGTATTGTCCGACCTGCAGTTCAAGCCGCATTTGGTTAAAACCATCCTGCAAGAGCACAAAGACGGTCAGAAGAGGACCAGGCATCTGGGTAGGCGGACAATCGGCCGCGGGTTGCAAATATTTCTCTGGGGACTGCGTATCTATGTTTTCGCCATGCTCCTCATTGTGCTGATCAACGTTTTCCGGTAACTCGGCGCCGGCAGCGCTACCGTAAACCTGTTGTTTGATGCTCCTCATTGTGCTGATCAACGTTTTCCGGTAACCGCACTGAGCCGTCAGGGGGGAGGTGGTCGCCGGGGTCGTAGCCGCCCCTGAACCGGCTGTCGTAGATACCGGCGCAAAAGCGGCATGGAGTCGTCGGACGGAATCAGGGCTCAATCCTCGCGCCAGGGCCGCCAGGGGCCGCTTTGCGCCCCGGCCGGCTTCCAGGTCCAGGCCTGGAGGACGGTCGCCGCGCGCAGCCCGGGGGCGGTAAAGCCAGGGGGAAAGACCGGCCAGTCCCAGTGAAGCTCCCCGGCCGGCCGCACTTGGGCGGCGGCGGGCAGTCCCGCGGGAGCCAGGACGGGCTCCTCGCCCCGCAGATACGCGGCGCAGGCCAAAAGGAAATCCGCGGGGGCCGCCGCCCCCCCGGGCAGGGGTACGGCGGAGGGTACCCGGCCCGTCGAACACCAA
>JAJYZD010000123.1 GCA_021800315.1 Bacillota bacterium
GCGGGTTCCAGTGTCCGGGGCTGTGGAAGCACCCCGGAGTGGGTCTGCGATCCTTCCGTGCGCGGTGCGTGGTCAACGGGCCGCCGCCCTCCCACGAAGCCTATCAGCTCCGCCGTACAAACGACCCCGAAGGATCTCCGGCGCTACCCTGGTCAATCAACAACCCAAGCGGCGCCTGTGGGTTGCCCCACATGCCTCCGACTTTAGTCGGGGGTGATTGACTTTCCCCCTGATTCCTGGGAATACCGCGTCCCGGGGGCTTGCGGAACGTTCCCCGAACCAGGTTTTTCGCTCCTTCCGGTATCATACTGGCCGTCAGGCGCCTGGCGGCCTCAATACCACATCGGGACGGCCGCCAGGGCGCATCCGTGGTTCACTACCTGGTGTTCGGCCCCTGCCGTCTTCATCTCGTTCAGTTCCATGCCCCTGACGGCGAAAGCCTCTTTCAGCATGCTTTCGATGCGGGACAGCACTTCTTCCCGGGAACACCGTCCGGAACATTCCATAATGACGCCGAAGGAACTGGTCCGGTCGATTCCCACCCCGACGGCGGCGGCTATCAGTTCGCCGGGCTCGGAACTCTGGATGCAGCCGTACGCCGTTGGTACGAGCGAACCGGGCGGTAGGACCAGTGCGGGATCGTAGCACGCCTCCGGGGGAAGGATGCTGCTGACCCGCAGCAGGTTAACGTTGCCGATCCTGGCAATCAGCAAGGCGTTGTCGAACGCGTTCATATTGGTCCTGCCTTCTGCGGCTCCAGCGGTAACGAAGTATTTCTTCGGAGTCGGCAGCATGTTTATCCTCCGCCTCAACTACATTTGATGATTGGCACAAACCTCATTATATCAAAACCCGGTTAAAAAAAAAGGGCCCGGGGGAAAATTTTTTCCTGCTTGTCCCTCTCTGTATAGAAAAGGAATTTCCGAGCCAAGCTAGGACAGAACTTGAAAAGGGAGGAATGCTACTGTGACCAGGACTGTAATAGGCGATTTCGATGCACGCGACACGGCGGAACGGGCGGTACAGGATCTCCGCAACAAGGGTTTCGAGAAGGAGATTTCCGTTCTTGGTTCCGAGAATCAACTCAAGGGATCTTCCCGGCCGGATACCACCATGGACGGCATCACCACCGGAGGTACCCTGGGTGGTTTGGCTGGTTTGGCCCTCGGAGCGGGAGCCCTGGCCATACCGGGAATCGGTCCGATCGTGGCCGCGGGTCCCCTGGCCGGCGCCCTTTCCGGTGTCGGCGTGGGAGGCTTGGCCGGCGGTCTGGTTGACTACGGGATTCCGGCCAACCGCAGTAAGTTCTACGAGCAAAGAGTACGGGAAGGCAAGATCCTGGTATCCCTGAAGGCGGACGAGGCCCAGATTGACAAGGCCGCCAACGTGCTTCGGCAATTTGGCGCCCACGACGTGGAAGTGCACTAACCCGGCCGTCGGACCGAAACCAGCACTGGAAAGGGGTCGTGTCCGGTACAAGTCCGGGCCGGCCCCTTTCGGGTCCCTCAACCCGCGGCTTTCGCCGTCCGGCGGTAGATCTCCCGGAAAACCACGGCGTCATCGGCCTGGTTGTCGAACGACTCACAGACCACGGTTCCCCCGGCTCCCGCTTCCAGCAAGGCTTCCGCCAGGGGTTGGAAGGCCGGTCCGAATCCCGGTTCCGCGGTGGTCCGGTGACGTTTTTCTCCCGCCCCGGTATATTCGATGGGACTGAAGTGGATATGCATGTCTCTAAGGACGCCGGGTCCCAGAACCGCCACGATGCGGTCGAGAACCCGCTGGAAATCCTCCTTGGTAAGCAGCGAGCCTTGGGTCGCGGCATGCAGGTGTCCGAAATCAATGGTCGGTTGCAAACCTTTGATCCGGCGGCACAACTGCAGGATGTCTTCCAGCATGCCCGGCTGGCTCGGCTTTCCCAACGTTTCCGGCCTTACCAGGAGCCCGTCCAGACCATCGCGGGCCGCCTCCTCCATGATCAGATCCAGTTCCCTGACGATCCGGTCCAGCGCGGCCGCCCGGTCGCGGACGGTTGAGGTACCGGCGTGTATGGCCACGGCCCTGGCTCCCATCCAGTGGGCCGCCCGCAGTGACTTGAAGATGTGTTCTCTGGACCTGGTCCGCGTCGCTTCATCCTCCGAGGCCAGGTTGATGTAGTACGGGGCGTGGATGCTCAAGGAAATGTCGTTGTTCCTCGCCGCGGCGCCCAGAGTCTCCGCCATACTTTGGCTGATCTTCACTCCGCGCACGCATTCGTACTCGTAGGCGTCAAGACCCATGCTCCTTAGCCACGCAGGCATTTCCATGGAGCTTTTGCGGCCTTGGTTGTAGAAGGATGGCTGGTTGCCTCCCGGGCCAAATCTCATCGTGTTAACCCCTGTCTTCTTTTTGGCTCCATTATATCCTGAAACGGGCCCGACGCAAAATTGGTTGCCATTAAATCCCACTCATAAGGTCCCGGCGTTAGTAGAATAATACAGCTGGAGTTACCAGGGACTACATACTCAAGGGAGGTGAATTTGAGCAGAAGATGTTTAGTAACCAGCAGATCCAGCAGCAGATTCAGGCCATACGGCATGATCTGCAGAACATCTCTCAAGTGGCCAGTCAATTGCAGCAAGCCGAACACAGCAACAGGGTTCAGTTGCAGAACCTGCAGCAGAACGAGGCCTTGGCATTTCAGCAGTTGCAACAGCTGCAGCAGGTTATCGGCCATGTTAACCTGGGGATCAACCAGATTAACAGTCTGGCTATGCAGGCGACCCAGACCGGCATGCAGTACGGTACGGGCTGGGGTACGTATGCGACCGGGCAGCCCTCCACTCTCTGGCAGGGGGGCATAGCCGGCCAGTTCACCCAGCCGGGTAGCTATGCCGGCGGTATGAGAACGAGTCCGTACGCGGTCAGCGGCACCTATAACCAGGGCCTGACCACCGGCACGCAGTACGGGCAGGCGGGATGGGGCGGCACGCAGTTCGGCGGTGCCAATCAGTTCGGAACCGGTCAGTATGTTTCGGGGAACTGGGGCAACCAGTACGGCGGGTCCCAGTTTGAAGCCGGGTCGCCTCTGGGCGGGATGACCGGCCAGGGCTACGGGTCCTTCGGTACGGGTATGCAACCTTACCGGACCCAGTTCGAGGTAGGGCAGTTGGGTAGCGCCGGGGGAGCCGGTCTCAGTGCGTCGGCGGTCCAGGGTGGCAGTTACACCGGCCAGGCTTCCATGGCTCAGGGTGGCAGCTATACCGGCCAGGCTTCCGCTGGCAAAATGTCCTAAAGGGAACCGAAGTAGAGAAAAGGGGTTTTTTAAGACCCCTTTTCTTTTTGTCCTTCTTCAGAACATATGTTCTCCAGGCTAGGTGCCAATTTTAGACAAACGTAACCTATTAACATATGATGCCGCCTATGGTATTATGTGTAACGAAAGGGGGTGCTGAAATGGCTAAGTCGTTGCGGGACGGGGCTTCTTACGGCCAACGGGACGTGCTGGATCTCCTGGTGGAGTTTTCATCGTTCAAGGACCGGGTGAGCAAGAAGTTCACCGTGTTGTCCAAGGAGTTGGAGGGTAAACCCAATGAGCATGAACTGTGGGTAAATCTATATCTTATATCGACGGACTACGCCGACGAGACCGTGGCCAAGAAGTTGAAGCAAGAGTCCCTTCTGCAAAAGATTTCCTGATAACAACTGTTTTTTTCGCCAACCCTGCCGTGACCCATGTCCGCCACCCAAAGGGCGGACTTTTTTTGGCCTGCACTGCCTTGGCGGCTAGCTAGTTCTTGAACAAGGGAGAAATCCGGTCCCGCCTGGCCATGATGACGGGGGCGCCGATCATCAATGCTATTTCATTGCCAAGACTATTTAAGCTTACCCGCACACTTGACTCGTCTATGACCAGATATCGGGAAATAACCTGAATTATGTCGGCTTTTAGCATTTCCAGTAAGTTAGGCGAAAGACTGGCCCGGTCGATTGTCAAGATTAGTTGCAGACGCTCTTTGTCAGTTATAGCCCCTCTATTGAGCAAACCGACACCCAACCCAATCTCCCCTTTCTTACCGGCTGAATAAACCAGATCCTAGGGCCGAAACAATGACCAGTCCCGCAAAAACCGCCAGGGCGGCGTAGTACCATATCCTACGGGCCGGTCGCACTTTGGCGCGGGGCACCTCCTCGTCCTCGGGCGGCGCCGGCCAACTCCCGGTTGCCTCCCGGTAACGCGCCACCAGTTCGTCGGCGTCGATTTCCAGGAAGCGGGCATAAATGCGGATAAAGCCGCTCCCGTATATGCCTGCAGGAACTTCTGTGAACTTTTCCTGTTCCATGGCGGCCAGGTACTTGCTCATGATCTTTGTCCCGTCTTCCGCGTCGGCCAAGGTGAGGTTCTTTCGCTCCCTGGCTTTTCGTAGGACAATACCGATATCCACCTTATTCACCCCTATCGCAACATTATAGTTAGGAGCACAGTTGCTGAAGACAAAGCCATCCCGAAGACAACGCTATCAAATATGGCTTTTCAGTTGTAGTTTCCAGATCGTTTGGACGCTTGGTTGCCGGCTGTAGCTGCAATTAAGGTGGTTGTACCTAAACCGGCATGTTGACCGTATTATGCGGACTGGTATTTAAATCCCGGTCAAGCGGGGGATGGTTTCGGCAACCGTCGGAAAAACCAGGTTATTGTCCCTTGTTGGCCAAGGATTGTCCCACCTGACAAAGCCGCCGGTGAAACCGTTCCCTGTGGGTAGAGGCGGGACCATAAACTTGTTTGCTATTCACCCCTGCTCGTCGATTGCCGGTGCTGCTGTCGAATATTGATGATATTTGTAGATATGGATTCGCTGGACATTGGAGGAAACAGTAATTGGCGCACTGGATGTTGGTTGCCTGCGAATAGTGTAAACCAGTGAAATATTTCTGTCAACAGGCAATTGGATATTCCATTTTTTCGCGCCGGTATCGTTCTGCGACCTGAGCCGCTTCGGTGGCAGAATAGCTGGAATGAGGTATATCATGAAAACCCTTATCCTGGCCGAGAAGCCCAGCGCTGCCCGCGATATTGCCCAGGCCCTGGGCATTGCCCAGGCCCGGGGAAACCCGGTCCACGAGTCCGACCAGTATGTAATCACGTCCGCAATTGGCCACCTGGTCGAACTGGCTGCCCCTGAAGTCTACGATGCAGCTTGGAAGTCATGGAGCATGGGCACCCCTGCCCATGGTACCAGAGAAGTTTCAGCTTCAGCCCATTACGTCCACTGCCGCCTACCTGTCTGGCCTGACGAGACTCCTCTCCCGGAAAGACGTAGGCACGGTGGTCAACGCTTGCGACGCCGGGCGGGAAGGCGAGCTGATCTTCAAGTACATCATGCGCTACGCTGGCTGTCAAAAATCCGTCAAGCGACTGTGGCTGTCGGAAAACACCCCTGGCGCCGTGTTGGCCGCCTTCAGCCGCCTGCGGGACGGTTCCGAGATGGTCAATTTGGGCACCGCCGCCGAACTTCGGGCCTGCGCCGACTGGCTCATCGGCATGAACGCCACCCGGGCTTATACTGTCCGCCACGCTGGCTTCGGCAACGTCCTGTTGGTCGGCCGGGTTCAGACGCCGACCCTGGCCCTGCTTGTCCAGCGGGGGCGGGACATCCGAGCCTTCCAGTTCGTCGCCTACTGGCAGTTGGTTGCCCAGTTTTCCACCGGTGCCGGCGAAACCTACGCCGGGACCTGGACCCGGGATGATCGGGATCGGTTTCCCACCATGGACCAAGCCCAGCAGATCCAACGGGCCCTGGGTGAAGTTCGCCACGCCCGGGTATCCAAGGTGGACCAGCGGGACATGCAGGAGTCCCCGCCGCAACTCTGCGACCTGACCACCTTGCAGCGGGACGCCAACAAACGGTACGGCCTGATGGCGAAGCAGGCCCTCGACGCCGCACAGGCCCTCTACGAGTGGCACAAGCTGCTCACGTATCCTCGCACCGACAGCCGGCACCTGACTTCTTCCCTGGCCGGCACCTTGCCGGAGCGCGTGGCCGCCGTCACGGCAACCAAGGAGTATCCCACCCCGCCGACCATCAGGTTGACGGACAAACGTTTCGTCGATGACTCCAATGTCACCGACCACCACGCCATAATTCCGACCACCACGAGGCCCGACCTGGCCGCCTTGAGCCCGGCCGAACGCCAAGTCTATGACCTGGTGGCCCGCCGGTTCCTGGCGGCCTTCTTTCCGGCCTACCGGTTCCGGTAGATTACGGTGACCACCACGGCAAGCCGCCCGGGTTTAGGTCCTTCGGATCCTAACCCGGGCGAACCCTTCGTTTCCAAAGGCCGTAGCGACCTGGCTGCTGGCTGGCGGGTCCTGTACGGTCGGGACCGGGACGACGAGGAGGAAGCCGAGCCCGCCCTGCCGGCCCTGGCCGAGGAGCAGACGGTTGCTCTGGCCGGTCTGGAGATTGCCGAGAAACAGACCAGGCCGCAGAAGCGGTTTACGTAAGGCAGCTTGTTGGCGGCGATGGAAAACGCCGGCCGGCAGGTGGACGGCGAGGCCCTGGCCGACGTGCTCAAATCCGCCGGCGGCATCGGCACCCCGGCCACGCGGGCGGCTATCATCGAACGGCTGATCCAGGTGGGATACGTGGTCCGGGCCAAGAAGGACCTAGTGCCCACGCAGAAAGGCGAGGTTCTGGTGGACTTGGTGGACGAGCGACTGAAATCTCCGGAATTAACCGCGGTATGGGAGCAGCGGTGGTTGGAGATCGAGCGTGGAGCCAGGCCGGCGGGATTCTGGACTGGGATTGTTCAGTTGACCCGGGAAATCATCGAGGCGGTTCGGAACCAGCCGCAGTGGAACGTGCCTGGGCAGGCCAGGTCGGCCAGGCCGAAAACCCGGGCCCGGAAGGCCAGGGGGGCCAGGCGGGTGGGGTGACGGCCTATAAAAAACTGGGAGGGGAGTCCGGACCCCCCTCCCAGTTGCCAGCGCATTTTTCGTCACGGCTGCCGAACAATACGGCGTTGCGCTGGCATCATCGCTACTGAAACATATGATAGTTCGGTGGCGGAAACCGTCCGGCGCATGTTGGCTCATCAAATCAGCGAGGAGGCGGCAGTTGACGGCATTGGTGCCGTAGAAGCGGCCGTTCGTCGCGTCATCCAAAAGAATTGGCGCCAACCCGTGAATTTGCCTTTCAGGGCGCATTTAACGCCAAAATAGTAAATGGTATATGCGCTTTTGGTTATGTCACAGGATAAATGGCCGCTATCCAAAGAAAAAGCCCAGCAATTCCTGGGAGAGTACTGCCCAAAAGCCGCCGAGGAACTACGCACAACAAACCACCCGGGCAACGAATAGGAGGCGTCGCAATGCCTAACACCACAAAATCATATCCCGTATGTCGAGAGATACTGTTGGCTAAAACACAAGATCAGGCATTAGTCGCATACGCAAAAAAGCATGGCATATCCTGCAACCAGGCGGTGCGCGAATTCCTTGACAGCGCCCTTGGGATCGCCGCTACGGTGGACGGGGCGGCGGCCGTGCAGGAAATGATCCGGGCCGTGGTCCGGGAGGAATTGCAGGGTCCGTTGGCCCACATTGCTGCCACCGCTGAACGGGGCACAACCGCCGCAGAACGGATGTGGAACCATTTTAAGCCCCAAGAAGGAGATCGTTACTACGAACCCAGCAAATATTAAGTCCTCTCCGCGGCGCTGGGAACGCAACCAGCTCTCCTGATTCGCCAGACCAGGATGATGATTTTGAACTGCCATTCGCTTAAGAAGGAGGGCAAAACGAGAACACTACCGACCTTTTGAACATGCTGGATGACTGGGATGCCGCTGACTGCCGGGACGAAGAACGGTTCTGGGAAAGAGAGAAGGCCCGCATGCTGGCTGAACTCGAAGAAGACGATGACCTGTTGGGCCCGAAACCCAACGACCGGAAACAGTCCCAGCCGGCTAAACGCCAGCCCGGATTCTTCACCGGAATCTTTGGAAGGGGTGAAGACCGGGATGATGACCGTTGAGCCTCTTGCATTCATCGCGGCCAACGCTACGGGAACCGCCACATGCAAGTCCACGGCACCACCCCCCTCCTAACGGCCTCACGGCCGCGGCCCCTTTGCGGCCGGCCTCGGAGGAGGGATGCCAGCGGGGTTAACCCCCGCTGTTCCTCTGAAAAATTTTCAAGCCTTCTATTGACTTATATCTTGTTCGTCCTTGTTGTCTGTCCTGGGCAAGAAGATCGAGGCGGTTGAGGCGGAGCGGGCATGTGTCGATCCTCAGGGGGCCAAGGAGACATGCTGGACTGGAAAGAAAAAAGGAAGGCGACCAAGAACTTACTACGGTCCAAGGTAGCCCCGTGGGTAGCCAGGTTGCTCCCCGCTACGGTCGGTGCCTCGGGTTCGGTCACGTCAACCCAAGGTCTCATTCCATTTGGGCACGAAAGATAGATTCAAGTTGCGTTCTCATATTCAAGAAGGTTTCCCTCGACAATGAAATATCTACCGATCGGATCGGCTAATGACATAAAACAATATGTCAGGTCTCCGTTTGGAGTGTTAATAACAAACTTTACAGAACTGGGAACAATTGAAAAATGCTTCTTGAATTCGGGTCATGACGTAAAAATTTGTTTCCTTGCTTAGAAGCCAAGCGCCTTGGGCATGCGGACATACGGACGACAGGCAACATCAACGGGCACGTTGGCGAAGCACTCCAAAAGGACGTCGCAGAGAAGGCCAACCAGTTCCTTAACCGGCGAAAGCACAAGACGGCTGCCGCGCCGAAGACGAAGACTGAAGACGGACTGAAAACGAAGACTTCACGGAAACAAAAGACGGGTTAGCCAGATGCGCATTGGGGTAAGGTTGGGGTAAACGGGCGTGCTTGACACAGGCTTGTACGAAAAAGGAATAAAGATATCAGACGAAAGAATGGAGGCTCTGAACTTGAACAAAGACGACTTTCATGGAGAATGGAATTACACTGTGAGACCCAGTAGCTCCCAGTAAAATAATGTTAAAAGGATGGTTTAATATTTCACAGCTACTAAGGGGGCTCGAACCCCTGACCTCTAGAGTGCGATTTTCGGACGGATGTTGTAGACCACTGTATCACATTGTTAGAAGCCGGATAACAAGCGGCTTTCTTCTTCCTGGTAATCCCAACCATGTAGCCCGTGGAGGCACTTTTTCGCCCCCGTTGTCGTACTGGTTGTCGTAAAACTGTCGTACGACAATAGCACAGAGGGCCGCCCGGTTCCCTAAGGCTGCGGGTTTCGAGGGGGTGCGAGACGCGCAGTCTAGCCTCGATTTCCATGCCACGGGTTTTGGGCAGCCCCAGGCCACCAGACCCCAGCGTTTCCGGCATTTTTATGGTGATCTTGTTAGTCGAACCGATGAGTGATAAAGTTGTATTGTAGGAGCTAAAAGTGCTGGGATATAGTTACATTAGACGACCTTGACAACTTGGCTTGGTTTGGCGATAATATAATTGCCATGATCAGTAATGGAAATGGGCTAACACCGGAACAACGGTTCTTCCTTAAACCGGAAAGGCCTTTGCATCGCCAGTACTAGGCTCTGAGGGCATATTTCGTTGATGGAGAGCCGTCGAACCAGGTGGCGGAGCGTTTCGGGTACGCGCCTGGAGCCTTTCGCGTCCTTTGTAGCCAATTCCGTCATTACCCTGATCGTCAAACCCGTTTCTTCAAAGATGTCCTTCATGGCCCCCACGCGGCGCCGAAGCGGGACCCCGTTCGGGAGGAGGTCATCAGCCTTCGCACGAAGAACCTTTCTGTATGTGACATCCAGCGTGAACTCGCCCACAAAGGCACGGCCATAAGCATCAACGCTTTGAGTATTCTCTTGCGGGAGGAAGGCTTTGCGAAGCTACCCCGGCGGCGGGCTGATGAACGGCCACAGGGCCCTAAAACATATGCACCACCAGTTGCCGATCTCCATAAGTTGGACCTTTCTCCCCGCAGATTTCGGACAGCGTTTGCCGGCCTGTTCTTGTTCCTCCCGCTCCTTATCGAGGTCGGTCTGGAGTCAGTGGTCGAGTCTCTTGGGCTGCCGGGGACCGATATGGTCCCCGCCCCCCACGCTGTGCGCAGTCTTCTGGCCCTAAAGATCCTGGGGAAAGAACGAACCAGTCATGTGATGGAGATGTGCTTCGACCCCGGTATTGCTCTGTTCGCCGGCCTCAACGCCGTTCCCAAGCGGTCTTTCCTTGCGGAATACAGCGACAGGGTTGATCCCCGAAATAACCTTGCGTTCCTGGGCAAATGGAGCGAGGCGGTGCAGCGCATAGGTTTGAGGCACGGGTCGTCTTTCGATTTAGACTTCCACAGTATTCCTGCCAACAGTGAGGCCGAGCCGCTAGAAAAACACTACATATCCACCCGTAGCCGATCCCAGAA
>JAJYZD010000124.1 GCA_021800315.1 Bacillota bacterium
GAAGTACGCCCGGGTCTACTACGCCGCCGTCAACTCGGCCAGCGCCATAACCCTGAACGTCTATTTCCAGGCCCAGACGTAAATCGGCTGCCGGGGGGCCCCGTTTTCCCGGGGCTTCCCCGGTTTTTCCTTCGTTGTAAAGCTCTAGGTGATGTGGGGTGCTACAACCGATGGCTCCACCGAGAAGGAGATTGATAACCGTGCCGGCGACCAAGGGCTCCCAGCCCTTGGTTCCCGGACCGCCCGCCTGCCAAGTGCCGGTGAACAGCTATCCCGCGCCCGGGACGGCCATGTCCGGGGCCAATCTGACGTACGCTCTCCTGGAACTCGGTGAGCGGGGGTGCGGCGGGCGGTTTGTCAGCGTGGTGGACCGCGACCTGCCGACCGCCGCCGGACAGCGCTACAGCACGAACGTTGATCTGGCCTACGTCCGGACTTTTTCCTTCCTGGTAATCAACACCGGCCCCTGTCCCGTGTCGGCAGTACCCCAGTTGAGCCCGGACGGCGCCTTCTGGGGGTCCTTCGGGGAACTCTCGTACGACATCCTGGACAGCCACCTGTTCGTTCCCTCGTTCTTCCTCCGCTACGCGCGCATCGCGTACAACAGCGCGGTTCCCGGCTGCGATTCCGCCATTACGGTTTGGTTGCATGGCCAGGGACTGTAGGCCGCGCGCCGGGACTCCCGGGTTCGGCCGGGGGGCCCCTTCCCCCTTTTTGCCTTTCTTCCCCTTGACAAAATTATGGCAGCGTGCTATCTTAAACTGTAGTTAGCACTCGCCTTAAAGGAGTGCTAACAAGAGGGGGGGTTACCGTGGACGACCGGAAACAGAGAGTTCTGCTGGCCATCATTCAGGATTACGTGGCTACCGCCGAACCGGTCGGCTCCAGGACCATCGCCCGCAAATACCAGCTGGGGGTCAGTTCGGCCACCATCCGTAACGAGATGGCCGACCTGGAGGAGATGGGTTACATTGAACAGCCGCATACCTCCGCGGGCCGGGTTCCATCGATCACGGGCTACCGCTATTACGTGGATTCCCTGATGAAGAGGGAAAGCGTGCCGCCCGACCTGGAAAAGATAATCCGGGAAGGGCTGGAGCACACGGTCGGGGATGTCGGCGGCCTCATCCACTACACCGGCCAACTGTTGGCCAAACTGACTTCTTACGCGGCCCTGGTCATGATGCCGGGCCTTTTCGGGGGACGCATCAGGCATATTCAACTGGTGCCCCTGGTGTTGCCCCGCGTCACCCTGGTGGTGGTCCTGGACGGCGGTACGGTCCAGAATCACGTTTTTGAAGTACCGGAAGGCATCGGGGAGGAGGACCTGGCGGTCATCTCGGCGGTGCTGTCCGCCAAGTTGAAGGGTATGACCGTGGCCGGGATCCGGCGCACCGTGATGAGCGAGATAAACCTCGAACTTTCACGGTACCGCGATGTTCTGAATAAGGCCCTGGAGGTCCTGGCGGACGAAAGGGGAAGCGCCGGAGCGGGCAAAATATACCTGGACGGCATGTTCAACATCCTCAACCAGCCGGAGTTTCAGAACGTGGAGAGAGTGAGGACGCTCTTGGGCCTGTTGGAACAAGAAGAAGTTTTGAAGGAGCTTCTGGCTGAAACCGCGCCTTCGGCCGGTGTTACCGTGCGCATCGGCAGCGAGATGAGTTCCCGGTACGTCGCCGAGTGCAGCATGGTATCGGCCGTCTTCCGGATGGGGGGCCGCGATGTGGGAACCCTGGCCGTGCTGGGCCCGACCAGGATGGAATATGCCCGGATAGTTCCGTTGATGGAATTCGCGGCCCGCAGCCTTACCGTGTACTTAAACCGCCTGGTTGCCGGCCGCGGGGATTGGTAGGAGGTTTCATTTGAGTTTGAAGCAACAGGCGTCCGGCGGGGCCGAGGTGGACGAGAGACTGACCGCCCTGGTGAACAACGCCGGCGCTATCCGCGCCACGGCCTCGGCCGTGGAGGGCACCCTGGGTCCCAAGGGCCTGGATACCATGCTGGTCGACCGGTTCGGCGAGGTGGTCGTCACCAACGACGGGGTGACCATCCTGACCATGATGGAAGCGACCCACCCCGCGGCCCGGATGCTCATCAACATCGCCCGGGCCCAGCAGGAAGAGGTGGGTGACGGGACCACCACCGCCACCGTCATGGCCGGCACCCTGGTCAGCCACGGACTGGAACACGTCGCCAAGGGGGTGCCCGTCTCCCGGGTCATCGAAGGGCTGCGGGCCGGCCTGGACGCGGCCCTTGCGGCGATGCGGGCCCGGGCTGTCGCGGTGGAGGACCTGGAAGACCTC
Source organism: Bacillota bacterium (assembly GCA_021800315.1). Classification (GTDB taxonomy): domain Bacteria; phylum Bacillota; class Desulfotomaculia; order Desulfotomaculales; family JAJYZD01; genus JAJYZD01. Next base: position 2,307 of record JAJYZD010000124.1, read on the forward strand.
CGCCTGGCCCGGGTGGCACTGGTGGCCGGACGGGAACATGCCGACATCGCCGGACTGGTGACCCGGGCGGCCCGGTTGATCGGGTTGGATAAGCTTAAGGATCCGGCTTTTAAGTTCGCCGACATCGTCATGGCCGAGGAGGGTACCGAGAGCGCCGTATTCTCGGGCGTGATCATCCGCAAGGAGAGAATTTCCCGGCAAATGCCGGCATCCGTGGCCGACACCCGGGTCCTGGTGGTGGACGACGCCCTCGAACCCGAGGAAATCCTCGACTCGGCTTTGGCTACCGAAGCCGGATTCACCAGGTACCTGGGCCTCAAGGAGGAGTTTCTCCGGAACCTGGCCAAGATCCGGGACCTGGGCGTGGGCTTGGTTTTGGTCGACCGGTCCGTGGACGACTCCGCCGAGGAGTTTTTCGCCGATGCGGGCATCATGGCCGTCCAGAGGGTGAGTTCCCGGGAGTTGAAAAAGGCGGCCGAACATACCGGGGCCCGGATGATCAAGCGGACCGGGTTGAAAAAACACCCGGAGGAACTGGCCCTTTGTCTCGGAGCGGCCGGCCGGGTATATGACGACGAAAAGCTTTCGCAGGTGCGGATCGAGGACGGAAAGGGCAAGCCCATGGCTACGGTCCTGGTGGGGGCCGCCACGGCGGAAGTCGTGGGCGAACGGGAGCGTATAGCCAGGGACGCGGCGGCCGCCCTGCAGGCGGCGGTCAGGGGCGGCACGGTGCCCGGCGGGGGTGCCCTCGAACTTTCCTGCGTGCCGGTGGTGGAGAAGGTGCGGGACGGTTTGCGCGGCATGACCGCTTACGGGGTGGACTGCGTGGTGGAGGCTTTGAAGAGGCCGATGGGCCAGATAGCGGCCAACGCCGGTTTCAACCCCCTGGAGAAGCTGGGCGACTGCCTGGCCGCCCAGGCGGCCAGCGGCAACGAGGCCCTGGGCGTGGACTGCGCGTCCGGGGAAGTGACCGATATGACGGCCGCCGGCATCTTCGATCCCGCCCTGGTGAAGATCCACGCCCTAAAGGCGGCCGGCGAAATAGCGCAGGCCATTCTGCGGATAGATACGATCATAAAGATGCGGGATCCGAAAGCGGGCGGCGAAGATTTTCCGGTCCGCTGACGGGGACGGTCAGTCTTGAGGAGGGGGGAACCATTATGCCTGATCCCGAAAACCGCGTAAACATCGACGGTGGCGCTCCGGAGCCGGAGGAGCGGCCCGGTGGGATAGGGGAACTGCAGGAAGAACTGGCTAGGCAAACCGGCCTTGTCAACGACCATTACAACCGGCTCCTGCGCCTGCAGGCCGATTTTGACAACTACCGGAAGCGGGTTCAGAAAGAACGGGAGGAAGAGCGCCGCTACGCCGCCGAACAGTTCATCCTGGGCATTCTGCCGGCCCTGGACAACCTGGAGCGGGCCCTGGCCGCCCGGGGCGAGCAGGAGGGGTCCATTCTCAGGGGGGTGGAGATGATCCAGCGGCAGATCATGGAGTTTCTGGCCCGGGAAGGGGTGGCCCCCGTCCCCGCCGTGGGCGCGCAGTTCGATCCCGCCATCCACGAGGCCGTGGCCCATGAGCCGGACGCCGGCAAGGAGGACAACGAGGTCGTGGAAGAACTCAGGCGCGGTTACTACTTGAAGGGCAAGGTCATCCGGCCGGCCATGGTTAAAGTTTGCCGGAATTGCTAGGGAGTAAGGGGACAAAGAATTCAGGGGAGGTATTGTTCGAAAATGGCAAAAGTTATCGGTATCGACCTCGGTACCACCAACTCCTGTGTGGCGGTGATGGAAGGCGGCGAAGCGGTGGTCATCCCCAACGCGGAAGGGGGACGCACAACTCCTTCGGTGGTGGGATTTTCCAAGACCGGTGAGCGTCTGGTCGGCCAGGTTGCCAAGCGCCAGGCGGTTTCCAACCCGGACCGGACGGTCACTTCGATCAAACGGCACATGGGCACCGACTACAAGGTGGATATCGACGGCAAGCGTTACACGCCCCAGGAAATATCGGCCATGATCCTGACCAAGCTCAAGACCGACGCCGAGGCTTACCTGGGCGGGAAAGTCGAAAAGGCCGTCATAACCGTGCCCGCCTACTTCACCGATTCGCAGCGGCAGGCCACCAAGGACGCCGGCAAGATCGCCGGCCTGGAGGTTCTGCGGATCATCAACGAGCCCACCGCGGCGGCCCTGGCCTACGGCCTGGACAAGGAGGAGAACCAGACCATCCTCGTCTACGATCTGGGAGGGGGTACGTTCGACGTCTCCATCCTGGAACTGGGCGAAGGCGTGTTCGAAGTCAAGGCCACCAGCGGCAACAACCGTTTGGGCGGCGACGACTTCGATCAGCGGGTCATGGATTACCTGGCCGATCAGTTCAAGAAGGACGCCGGCGTGGACCTGAAGGCCGACCGCATGGCCATGCAAAGGCTGAAGGAAGCGGCGGAAAAGGCCAAGGTGGAACTCTCCGGGGTGATGCAGACCAACATCAACCTGCCGTTCATATCGGCCAACCAGAGCGGGCCCCTGCACCTGGATATCAACCTGACCCGGGCCAGATTCGACGAGCTTACCGCCGACCTGGTGGAAAAGACGGTCGGCCCGGCCCGCCAGGCCCTGTCCGATTCGGGCCTTTCGGCCCAGAACATCAACAAGGTCCTCCTGGTGGGCGGCGCCACCCGCATGCCCTCCGTCCAGGATATGGTCCGCAAGCTGATGGGCAAGGAGTCGCACAAGGGTATCAACCCGGACGAATGCGTCGCGGTAGGGGCGGCCATTCAGGCCGGCGTGCTCTCCGGCGAGGTCAAGGACATCCTGCTCCTGGACGTGACCCCGCTGTCCCTGGGTATCGAGACCCTGGGCGGGGTGGCTACCAGGCTCATCGAGCGCAACACCACCATTCCGACCTCGAAGAGCCAGATCTTTACCACCGCGGCGGACGGCCAGAGCCAGGTCGAAATCCACGTCCTGCAGGGCGAGCGGCCCATGGCCGGAGACAACAAGACCCTGGGGCGGTTCCACCTGACCGACATCCCGCCGGCACCCCGGGGCGTTCCGCAAATCGAGGTCAAGTTCGACATCGACGCCAACGGCATCGTGAGCGTTTCGGCCAAGGACATGGGCACCGGCAAGTCGCAGAGCATCACGATCACCGCCTCCAGCGGCTTGAACGACACGGAAATCCAGCGCATGGTCAAGGATGCCGAGCGCTTTTCCGCCGAGGACGAAAAGCGCAAGGAAGAGGTCGAGGTAAGGAACAACCTGGACGGCATGATCTACCAGGCGGAAAAACTGCTGCGGGAGAACCGGGAAAAAGCCGATCCCCAGGCGGCCGACCGTCTGCAGAAAGCGATTGAAACCGCCAAGGAGGCGGTCAAGAAGAACGACCTGGCCGCCATGCGCTCCCAGGTGGAGGAACTGCAGAAGCCGCTCTATGAAATGACCGCCGCCATGTACCAGCAGCAGGGACCTCAGGGCGGACCCTCCCCCGGGCCCCAGGGCCCGGCCGGCGGCAAGGACGACGTGGTCGACGCGGATTACGAGGTACAGGACGACAAGTAAGGGACCGGGTGAGGTATGCCGGACCGTGGGTTCGGCATGCCTTTTCCTGTACCGGCACTTGCCTTTACGTTCTTCTTGCCCTAAACTATATTATGGTGCCTTAAGGTAGGGGCACCAGGGGGGTGAGGCTTCTTGCCCAAACGGGACTATTACGAACTGCTCGAGTGCAGCCGCACCGCGAGCCAGGATGAGATAAAACAGGCTTTCCGGCGGCTGGCCCGGAAGTATCACCCGGACGCCAATCCCGACCGCACGGACGCCGAGGCGCGCTTCAAAGAGGTGGCCGAAGCCTACGAGGTCTTGAGCGACGCGGACAAACGCCGCCAGTACGACACTTTCGGCCATGCCGGCGCGGACGGTCAGGGCTTCGGCGGATTCAGCGGATTCAGCGGCGATTTCGGGGGCCTGGGCGACATCTTCGACATGTTTTTCGGGACCAGTCAGCGCCAGCGCCGTGGACCGGAACGAGGCGCCGACCTGAGGGTGGACGTGGAGATCAGCCTCAAAGAAGCCGCTTTCGGGATTGAGCGGGATATCCGGGTTCCCCGGCTGGAAACCTGCAGTACGTGCGGCGGCAACGGTTCAGCGCCGGGCCACCGGCCCGAGGCCTGCACCGCCTGCGGCGGCAGCGGCCAGGTGCAGATGGCGCAAAGCACGCCCTTCGGGCGCATCCTGCACACGCGCACCTGCGAGCGGTGCCGCGGGGCCGGCAAGGTGATCGAGAAGGCTTGTCCGACCTGCCACGGTAGCGGCCACCTGAAAAAAACGCGCACCATGCACGTCAAGGTGCCGGCCGGCGTTGACAACGGCTCCCGGCTGCGGCTGGCCGGCGAGGGCGAGGTGGGCGCGCACAGCGGTCCGCCCGGAGACCTGTATGTCTACATCCATGTCAAGCCGCACCGCCTTTTCAAGCGGGAGGGCAACGACATCGTCTGCGAAGTGGCCATCAGCTTTCCCCAGGCCGCCATGGGCGACGAGATCGACGTGCCCACGCTGGACAAAGAGATCAAGATCAAGATTCCCGAGGGAACGCAGCCGGATACCATCTTCCGCCTTAAGGGCAAGGGTATTGCCGACGTCAACGGCTTCGGCCGGGGCGACCAGTTGGTCCGGGTGCAGGTGGTCACTCCCACCAGGTTGACCGACCGCCAGAAGGAACTCCTGCGGGAGTTCGCCAGCCTGGGGGGTGACCGGGTGCAGAGCAACGACAAGGGTTTCTTCGAGCGGGTCAAGGATATATTCGTGGGGTGAGGATACCGGGGTGGCGGCTTCTACCCGGGGCAACCCGGTTTTCTGATCCAGTCTTCTTAACCGGGACGGTTTGTCCCGGTTCTTTTGTCCGGTGGAGAGTGAGGGCGGCGGGATGAACATCCAGATCTTCGGCGTCAAAAAGTGCCAGAGTACCAGGAAGGCGGAGCGCTACTTCAAAGAGCGGGCCATCCCGTACCAGTTTGTAGATCTTATGGTGCGGGGCCTCAGCAAAGGGGAACTGAACAGCGTCATGGCAGCGGTCGGGCCGGAGAACCTGATGGACACGGAAGGGAAGGAATATGCCAAAAGCCACCTGAAGTATATGGTCCATGACCGGGAGGAGGCGCTGCTGGCACATCCGCTGCTGCTCAAAACCCCCATTGTGCGCAACGGACCTAAAGCCACGGTTGGTTACTGCCCGGAGATTTGGCGGGGGTGGAGCTGATGTCCGATGGAACTCAACGCAGCCATATCCAACCCGGCGTCAAGGTAAGAATTGTGGAAAAACAGAACCAGCTGACGGGGCGACTGACTGAGGGAGTCGTGAAGGACATCCTTACCAAAAGCGTCTTTCATCCGCGCGGCATAAAAGTCCGGCTGGAAACCGGTATTATCGGAAGAGTCCGGGAAGTGATAAAACCTCCCTGCCCTGAAAGTGGGGAGCATTCACCCAGCCCCCCTCCGGGTTATTGATCGCATGGATGTCGAAGGCGGCCATGAACGTCTATAAAGTGGTCACTGAAGCCGGGTAAGAGTACGAGCGGGTTATTGCTGGCGAGGGTAAGGAAGAAGCCCTTAAAACACTAAAGTTGGTCCATATAGTGATCTCCAGCGCACTTTTCATGGACTTGACCGGGACCACCTTCAGCGATACCTTGACGAATTGTGCTCCCGTTTTAACCGCTGACACCGGCAGCAACAGCTTATGCTGTATTCTGCCGCGGCATTCGCCAGACGCTCTTGGGTTTCCAACCGGAGTTCTTCGAGGTGGCACCCACTTGAGAGAGGGGAACCGGTAAAATGCCCCTTCCGCCGGGTGATTTGGCGAGTATGCCGAAGTGGTTACGGGCCGTTTTTCTGTTGGTCTTCGGACTGGCTCAAAGATCAGAACAAAAACAAAGAGCTTTAATTATTCCCCCCATTTCTTCGCACTGTACAATGTTAGGTTACATCCACATCCTACCGTTCCTGCCCCGGTGTCCCCGCGCAGGGGCACGGACGACAGTGGCGGCACTGGCGCCGTTTGGGCCGCGGGGAGTGGTAGCGGCATTCGGCCCGTAGCCCGCCTGCCCCGTACCGGGATAGCAATTTCCACCCGGCAGCGTGTTTTCACCGTCCCACCTTTCCCCGACACCTTTCGCCACTCCTTCGTGGCAGGTGATTCCTCCCAGCGCACCGTATTCTCCCCTCACCAGTTTTTGATTCCGGCCAAGGGGGGACGGGGAGCGGCCTACACCTACTAGACGGCATGTCCCGGCTATTCCTTCTTTGTAAGGCTTGTATCGACGGTACACGCGGTTACCGGAAACCCACGCTTCAAAGCCCGGTGAAAACAGGTGTTGACACGTTTTCGATTTTGGGGTATAGGTTATCATAGGACGCCGAGTCGGCCGCAATGGTTCCGGAACCTTGCCGGCGTTGCGACACCTCCTAGTCAACTACCAGTCAATGAATTGACGGGCATGTGGTGACGAAAGATCAGCGGCAATTTGAAGGAACGCAAATCGTTGCGGAGTGGGCGTCGTAACCGCCGCAACAAGAAGCGTGGGCGGGAAGGTGAACCGCGGATTTACTACCGGAAGGGGGTGGATTATCCCCAAAGCATCCGCAACGACGTTGAGGCCAAGATAAACGTCATCCGGAACATACTCAGATACTTCCCGGTCACCCGGATCATCATCGAGCCGGTGAAGATCGACCTGGTAAGGCAAAAGCGGCCGGGAGTCAAGGGGAAACAATACCAGGAGGGGCCGGCGAGCGGGATCGAAGCGGATAGCAAGCATCAAAAGAAGCGTCTGGCGTGGGGATCCGCGGGCCGGGAAATCCTGAAAGGTGATTGGTTATGTCAACCTGGTATAAGTGCTTGACAATCAAGCAAGCGTCGATTAATATTGGAGAGAGTAAGCAAGCCCGAAATCAGATCTGTCAGTTTATTGATGATTTTCGGTATGAGGAGAATAAGCGGAAATATAGACTGATTGACAAGGAAATAGTCGATACGGGCGATGTAAATATGAATGCTTTTCTGGTTGCGATAGTGGACTATTTGTGCTATGAGAGCTCAATGAAAGTACCTAAGTGGGTCTATGGTGATAAGTATTTCCTGAAAGAACCATATTATTACCCAGACATCAATGGTCTTCGGTTTGTTCAGTTGTTAGCAAGTCCTCCTTCTTTTCCTTTTCTAATGAGGAATATTTACACCGATGGCTCAATTTTGCAGAGGGTATGATGGGTAATGCATAGGCAGGACATTCTAAGTAAATATTCGGTGAACCCGTTTTGATTCTCCCCGTCGCCTCACCGGGTGGGGGGGGTGTGTTCAAAAAAAAGTTGCAGGAATTTTTTACCAGGTACTGGACACGGTCCATTTTATGATATGCTGGTTCCATGGACACGCAGTGGGAATATGTCAGCCCTGATTTGACGGAAGATCCCGAGGTTTTCTCTGAACCGATTGACTTCTTGGTAAGGGAGGCCGATCGGTGGCGGGAGAAAGCCATTGAGCTGTCTGCTGAAAATTATTCCCTCAGGGTAGAGAATGAGCGACAGGCCCTGCTCGTCGCCGATTTGCAAAAGCAGATCCAGGCGCTGACGGCCAAGCTTAAGGATTTGGCCCACAGGTTGTTTGGCCGCAAAACGGAACAGGACAAAAAGGCGCCTTCGGCTGCCAGCGCTTCTTCCGAGCAAGAAGATTCCTCCGCTGCTAAGCCATCTTCCGAACAAACGCCGCTGCAGCATTCCAGTGGAAATAGCCCGTCCGGGGGCCCGTCGCCGGCTGATCCTGAGAAAGGTCCCCGTCCCAGAGGACAACAGCGTGGCGCGTTGGGCCATGGGAGAAACAAGCATCCTGAATTGCCTGAAGAGGTTATTACGATCGGCTTTCCCCCGGGACAAGACTGTTGCCCTATCTGCGGGTTGCCTTTCGGCCATTTTCCCGGTTGCGAAGAGTCGACCCGGATTGATTGGAAAGTGGTCCTCAAGCGCGT
>JAJYZD010000125.1 GCA_021800315.1 Bacillota bacterium
AGATACTGTCGTCTCCTGCAGAGAGCTAATGGCTGGCAGTACGAGCGGGAACAATTGCCGGCTGGCGCCGGTGCCGCGATTCCTCCCCATGTCTAAAGCCATGGGCATCCGCGCGGCAGTTTCGGTGAGCAGTAGCAAACAGCGGGTAGGTCTTCTGATCACGGCGTTAGTGCTCGTCGTGGCTGGGGCGGCAGTGCTATGGCACCGGCACGGCCTTGAAAGACAGGCCGTTCCTGCTCCGTTCCCCGCCAAGCCTCAGGTGCAGGCAGCGCACTGGATCATCTTCGAAAAAGATCACAACCTGTTTCTTGTCAATAATCCCGATGGGAGCCCTGTTCCTCTGACCTCCAGCGGCGATGCCGGTTCCTTTGTTTTTTCGTCTTCCACGAATTCCGCTTTTTACGTCAGGTCAACTGAGCCTTCCCAGCCAGGCCAAGTAGAGGAAATCGATCTGATCAGCAAACAGCGGAAACTTGTTTCCGAAAAAAAATACTTTATGCTCACTGTAAATCCAACAGGTCATCTGTTGTTGGGAATGGAAGGCACAACGCCTCCGCATTTCGATAACTGGGGCGTTATATCGGCGGTCAAACCGGTTGCAAACAGGCTGCCCAAGGATATCGCCAGTTTGGCCTGGTCGCCGGACGGACGCAATCTGATCTACGTTCCCGGTCAGTCGGACGTAAGCCTTCGTTCTCTTTACCTGTACAACCTGGACAATGGGCGAAAGAAGACTGTCCTTTCCAACCTAACCGGACCTGCAGGTATCTACAATGCGACGCAAAAAGGGGGCACAGCCGCTGCCTGGGCTTCCGACGGACAGAGCATTTTTTACGGTTTGAGTTACTGGAACAACACCGCTGCAAACGCCCTCTCTTCTAAAAACGGGATCTACCGCTACGATTTAAGGACCGGAGCTTCCAACGAACTGGATGCCACACCGGGTCAGAGCGTGTATATGCTCCACTGCCTTGGGGACGGCAGCCTGGTCTATGCCGCCGGCCCCGCTTACCCGCCGCCCTCTGCTTCGACGGTGCGCTTGGCGTTCTGGCGTCTTCCCCCGGACACATCAAAGCCCGTCTACCTCTTCAGCCTGTCTACACACTGGAATGACGGTCTGCCTCTCTCCTGGCTCCCGGACAGCAAGGCCATCCTCTATTACAAAGACGGCGAGGTCTGGTCGGTACCACCTGAGCCCGGCGCGCACAGTTCCCCGGTCAACGGATCCAGCGGGGCGACCTATTTTTCCGGTGGCGGCGACGAAGGCGATTTAACCACTGTTTTACTGGTCAACCCCGATAACACCAGGTTTTCCCCCGGCCCCTCCGTTCCGGTTCCATCCGGCGGGGAACAGACCGGTCCGCCTGCACCTACCCCTCCACCTGTAGAAGTCCAGGTTTCCCTTTCCCCGGACGGCTCTATGGTAGTAAGCGGGCAGGCCGGACTGACCGCCCTCATCAACCGTCTTCCTTACGGCGATTTCATAATTCTTCCCGACCGCGTAGTGGCCGGCGAATATTTTCCACTCAGTCATCCCATGACCAATCTTGCTGATTTGAACGGGAAAGCCGCTACCGGCTCGTTTCCCGGCGACGCCGTAACAGCCGAACACGCCATTCCCGGCGGTGAGTCTGCGGGCACCAACCTTGTGCCCATAAAAAATACGAACGTGTTTTTGTGGGTACCGAGTTTGGATATCAACGGCATGCTCCCAACTGGCCATTACCTGCTTTATGTTGGCAGAAGCTACGGTGATCCTATCGTTGGTCACTTCGAGTGGTTGACCGTCTCCCAGCCGGTCAATTACCTTTCATTTCTCAAACAGGCTTTGGTTCTGTTTTCCGGCACCAGCTAATCAGCGTTTATGAGTTGACATGTTGTGTTCTGTCCCAATTGCAACCAATTCGTGGCGCCCGGTGAAGACGGTTGCGGCCATTGCGGGGCGGTGGTGGGAGAAAACGCGACGGGGGAGCAGGCTACCCAGATGACTGGAGAGAACGCTGGAACTCCCGGAACGGACGAAGGCACAGAGGGGAAGCGGGAACTTATTTCACCGCGGCTGGCGTGAGGGGCCAGGCCCCCGATGACCAATACCCGTGGCCCGGAAACCAGGGTTTTTGGAGCAGCCCCTTCCAGCAGGCTGTCACCTGGCTTGTCGGTCATCTGTGGTGGGTGATCGGCGGCTTTGTTGTTTTGCTGGCTTTAGCCTTCCTCTTTATGGGTCTCGGGACCTGGGATCTGCTAGCGGGGTTGATCCTTTTGCTGCTGGCGGGGTTCTCCTTGCTCCGGCGGGGCTTGCGCCGGCTTCCTTGGCGGTGTTGCTTACTGGCATTGCGGTGATACTGTTTGTTATTGGCGGCAGAGCCATGCTGGCCAGACATGCCGCCGTGGTTCGGTTTCCTTCCCGGCCAAGTTCCGGTCAGGCGGTTATTCCAACTCAACAAAACAATGCCGCTTCTCCGGGGACACAGCACAACAGCGCGGTTCCGACGCCGGCATTGCAGAAAACCGTGTCGTTGCCGGAGAGTCCGGTGGGGCTGGGTCAGGGACCGTCCGGACGGATGTGGGTGTTCGAAGCCCAGCGCCCGGTCCTGCCGGTGGACAGATTGGCTCTTCTGGACGAATCGACGGGCAGCACTGTTTTCAGCCAGAATTTTGGCACGACCGCCACCGCCTATACGGTGGATTCCAATGGTAACGCCTGGGTGGCGGAGGACCAAAACGGGCCACCGGTTGTTTTGAAATACGATTCGTCCAGCTTCAAGGCCCCCTCCTATTCTCTACCCGGCTCTGTTACCAAGGTAGTAGGGGGTTTTTTCGGTCTTTCGTAATCACCCATCGGTTCGGGCCACGAAAACCCTTGACACGGTCCATGCAAGTCTTTACAATGTTATTAACCGACCGGTTACTTAAAACTCCGGGGTTTCCGGTTCCTGCTCCCAATGGATGTATCCGCTCTCACCGGCCAGGCGCGTCAACATATTTCCGAGGCATGGCCGAAATTCCATCCGGTACTCCTAGGAAAGCCGGGAAAAAATGAACGGGGAAACCATACTGCACCAGCCCACCGCGAAGATCCCCTGGCTGCAACTCTTTATCCTCATGGGCGGCGCCTTCATGGCCTTTCTGGATACCAGCATCGTCAACGTGGCCATTCCCAAGCTGATGGCCATTTTCGGGGTGGGCGTCGACAGCATCCAGTGGGTGACCACCGCCTACCTTCTCTCGGCCGGGGTGACCATCCCCCTTACCGGATACTTCGGCGACCGTCTTGGCATCAAAAACATCTTCCTGATCTCGCTGGGCATTTTCACCCTGGGTTCCGCCCTCTGCAGCGTGGCCGCCACCGAGAGCTTCCTGATCGCCGCCCGGGTCATCCAGGCCGTCGGCGGCGGCGCCATCATGCCGGTGACCACCTCCTTCATCTACCAGATCATCACCCAGGACCGGATTGGCCTGGCCCTGGGCATGCGGGGTATCGCCATGGCGGCGGCGCCCGCCTTCGGCCCCGTCCTGGGAGGCTACCTGATCGACCACTTCAACTGGCACATCATCTTCACCATCAACGTACCGATCGGCATCCTGATCATCCTCGTGGGTACGATGGCGCTGCCCCGTATTCCCGTCCACGTAAATCCCCGGCTCGACCCCCCCGGCATGGTGCTGGTAATCGTCGGCGCCTTCGCCGTCCTGCTGGGCCTGTCCCGCGGCCAAAGCGCCGGCTGGCACAGCCTGGGCGTCGTCGTCGCCCTGACCGGCGGTCTTTTCGCCCTGCTCGTGTTCGTCCTGTGGGAACTGACGACGGACCATCCCGTCATCGACCTGCGGATCTTCACCGGCAACCTGGTGCTGGCCGCCAGCTTCACCGCCACCTTCCTGGTCACCGTGGCCATGTACGCCATCCTTTTCCTGGTGCCGGTCTTTGTCCAGCAGATCCTGGGTTTCACCGCGTTCCGGGCCGGTCTGGTAATGGCCCCGGCCGCCCTGTCCATGGCCGTCGTCTCCCCTTTGTCCGGCCGCCTCTTCGACCGCTTCGGCGCCGTTCCGCTCTGCCTGGCCGGCATCGCCCTGACCGTGCTCACCACCCTCCAGATGAGCCACCTGACCACGGCCACCTCCTTCCGGACCATCCAGGTCTGGCTGATGGAATACGCGGGCGGTCTATCCCTGTTCATGCTGCCCCTGACGGTCGCCGGTCTGAACACGGTTCCCCGCCGGCTAATGAACCGGGTCACCTCCCTCAACAGCCTGGTCCGGCAGGTGGCCGGCTCCCTGGGCATCGCCTTCTTCACCTATGTCTACAACCGGCAGGGACTTTATTATCAGGCCATATTCAGGAACAAGGTCACCGCCTCGTCCGCGGCCGTCTCCGCCTTCCTCCACGGCTTTTCCGGCTATATGCTCTCCCATTCCCCGCCGGACCACGCCGCTGGCCGTCCCCTGGCCCTTTTCACCCTCCAGCAACTGGTCGCCAGCCATGCCACCGCCCGGGCCATTGACTACACCATGGTCCTGTCTTCAATCATCACCCTGGCCATCCTGCCCCTGGTGTTCTTTCTGCGCCGGCCGAAGACGGCACCGCCGGACGAGCGGTGAACGGGGCCGTCCGGTCTGACCGGTCAATGCTGAAAAGCGGAAACGGTCCTGGCCGGGGAAACCACGGCGCTTACGGATTTACAAACCCGGTACCGGTCGGACGGTATGGGCCGTAGCCTGAGTCGGGCCGCCGGCATTGGATGGCGGTATCGGCCAGCGTTTGCCCGGCGTGGTCCCGGGCGGTCGTTTCCAGCGCCGCCCGGGTACCGGCGACCTGGTTTTCGGCGCCGGTGGCGGTGAATTATTGCAGTTCATCGACAAATTCTCCTTTGCGCCAGTCTTATCAAATGCTATAATGATACTTAACCAAGCTTTCCGGCCGAAAACCGGAGGTTTTGGACCTGGCGATGGGAAAATAACGTTGTCCCGGTAATGTGGTTTGATCGCAAAGCGAGGGTTGCTTACATGGATGAAATCAGGGAAACCGTCGCGTCCTACCGGACGAAAGCGACCTATCAAGACTATCTTAAGCTCCCGGAAGGTGCCCTCTACCAACTCATAGGGGGTGAACTGGTCTTGAGCCCTTCTCCTGAAAGTAAACACCAGAGAATCCGCCGGAAACTGGGAGTTGCCGTGGCCAATTTCGCCGATGAGCATTATCTCGACGAAGTGTACTTCGCTCCCATGGATGTCTATTTTAACGACGAAGAAACCTATCAGCCGGATATTTTCTTCGTCCCCTGGAACAGGGAGAAGATTGTAGAGAAGGGCCGGATAAACGGTGCTCCCGACCTGGTGGTGGAAGTCCTCTCTCCCTCCACCGCGCGGGACGACCTCACAACCAAATTCAAAACCTACGAGCGGTACGGCGTAAGGGAATATTGGGTAATCGACCCGGATGACGAGGGTGTCGGGATCTACCTGGGCGACAAGGGTAGGCTTACCCTCCACCAGCAGGTACAGGGCCAAGGCCTGCTCAAGTCCAAAGTGCTATCCGGATTCACGGTGGAAGCGGAATACCTTTTTCGCCGCCGTTGAACCCGCGGAAGGTACCCCGTCCATTACCCCACGGCTGAAGCCTGCCTTTCGGCAGGGGCTCCTTCGCCGCCTTCCTTGGTGAGTGTAAGACCGGGTACTTCGGCGACCGCCCGGGCATCAAAAACATCCTCCTTATCTCGCTGGGCCTTTTCATCCCGGGTTCCGCGCCGCCCATTCCCCGCCGGACCACGCCGCCAGCCGTCCCCGGCCCTTTTCACCCTCCGGCAACTGGTCGCCAGCCATGCCGCCGCCCGGGCCATCGACTACACCATGGTCCTGTCCTCAATCATCACCCCGGCCATCCTGCCCTCACCCAGTCCGGCTCACCCTCAGTCTCTTCCGAGTATGGATAATTATCGAAAGAGGTACAGGTAGGAAGGTGACTCGGGCTGAAACCACACCCGCCTACCCCGACTACAGCCCCACTTAGGCCCACCAAAGCCTTTCTTCATTAATCAGTGGGGCCCAAAACCTGGTTCACCAATAAGATATCCTGTCTTACCACAGGGAATTGGCGGGTTTCGGGTCGACCCCCCCTGTTCGGCCAGACTTGGCCATACTTGCCGGCTTGGCCAATCTAATCGAGGAATGTCGAAGAACTGGCTTATTAGTCGGACCATCCATAAAAGCCGCTAATCAAGAAGACCGAACGATTATTCGGCCGCTTGGCACGAAGATTCAGTAAATTTGATCTTATCTTTTTGGCCTTGACAAAGGATTTATTGATCCCTATAATTTTAGTTGTCCGTAACAGCAACAATATGTCTCGGGCCAGCCCTTAGCAAACTTCCCGGCACCAGGCTCTTTGATATTTGAATACTGTTCCAATCACCGGATTATCCGGATGATACGTATTTATCGAAATTTGAACAACGTGGACAGGCGTTCCACCCATCAGTCCGCGCCATATCGTCGCACCATCCACTACTACACCGCTTCATTCAATCGCATCGCAGCAAGCCGCTCCGGTATACTCACACCAATATAGCGACAGAACTCTTCTTCTGCCCGAACCAGTACATCCGACATGGAGATCCTGAGATCTCCTTCGTCCTGTTGTTTTATGGAAGGAGGCTGATATTGGAAAAGTGATCCCAGGTGTTTCCATTCCATATTTGATCAAACTAAAAAAAACCGGGAGGTAATACGGCATGGGGGAAGATGCCACGAACCTGTGGGATGGTTGGCGGCAGTATCAGGAAAACATGATGAATACCTGGAATAGTTCCATTTCCGCCCTTTGGCCCGACAGAAAGAAGGACACCCAACCCCGCAAAACCCCGGAGATTTGGCAACAGTGGTGGAAGATTCAGGAAGACTGCTATAGGACTTGGCAGGACGGCATCAAAAACTTTCAAGCGGACAACGGTCTTTTAAATCCGTTGTCCGACTCGTCCAAAATAGCCATCCGCATCTATCAGGACTGGCTGAAAACGATTCAGAACCGTTTGGACCTTTACACCCCCCTGGTTCCCGATCCGGTCGCCCGGAACATGCTGGACAGGATCACGCGGTCATCCAATCTGTATACCAGTCTCGCCTCTTTCTGGGAGGATTTCCTCAACGACGGGGCCGCCGGCGAAAAGGAAAGCAACGCTGCTGCCTCCCTCCGGAAATGGCAGGAAAAATACTTCACGATTCTGACCGAATACTTTACTTTCGGCCTGCCGGAAGGGCTTGCCGACATCATCAAAAAGAGCGGCGAAATAGCCGTTATCTACCAGCAGAATGTGGTAGATCTTTTCAAGCCCTGGATCGCTTCTTCTCCGGACCTGCAGGAAGAGTTCTTCCACGCGCTGAGCGGCGACCGGGATGCCTCCCTGGTCTTCCTGAAGAACTGGCAAAAGGCCTACCAACAGTCCTACGGCAAATTGTTCCATATTCCCGGCATCGGACCGGCCGGCAATCTGGCCGGGAAAATGCTGGTCAGTTTCGAGTCCTACGTTCAATATGTATCGTCACTCAACGATTTCCTCGCCGGCATTTACAAGACCGGTTTCGATGCCATGGAAGGTCTCTTGAAGAAGATGGACGAACTACGGGCCCAAAGCAAAGCACCGTCTTCTTTCAGGGAATTTTACGACCTGTGGTGGAGAAATAACGAAGAAACATACCTCCAGTTGTTTAAGACCGAATCCTTCGGACGGATGTTCTCCGAAATGGTGGACGCCGGAGCCAGGCTCAAGAAGCGGCTTGATGACATCATGACCAGTGTCGTGAGTTTATGGCCGATACCCACCCAAAAAGACATGGACAGCGTTTATAAATCAATCTACCAGCTGAAGAAAGATCATCGTAACGAAGCCCGCAAAATAGAGGAACTGTTAGGCCGCGTGAGCCGTATGGAAGAAAAACTCAATGGCAAAGGGGCTGACTGACTTGATACAAGATTCAGGATCAGCTAAACCACAACACTGGATAAATGAAGCATTGACTATGCAAAAAAAACTGCTTCAGGGCATCGGTACCATGATTTCCATGCAGGATGTCGACGCTGACCTCACACCTAAGAAGCTTGTTTTTCACCAAGACAAGATGCGTTTATTCCACTACAAGCCTATGGTCACCAACCCTGTTCCGGTACCGGTGCTCATCGTCAATACCCTGGTTAACCGCCAATACATGATGGATTTGCATCGGGAACGCAGCGTCATCCACACCTTCCAGGAACAGGGGTTGGACGTTTACATTATCGACTGGGGATATCCCGACCAGTCGGACAAATATCTGTCCATGGAAGACTATATCGATGAGTATCTTAACGACGCGGTAGATACTGTACGGAAGGAGACCGGTATCGATAAGATCAATCTGTTGGGGATTTACCAGGGCGGCACTTTCAGCGTGATCTACTCCGCCCTTTATCCGGAAAAGGTAAAGAATCTGGTCACCATGGTCGCACCAATCGATTTCTCCACCAATGACGGCATCCTCTATTCCTGGGGCAAATATCTCAATATCGATAATTTAGTCGATGCCTTCGGAGTAATACCGGGTGCCTTCATGAATCCAGGCTTTCTCATGCTCAAGCCCTTTCTGCTGTCTCTGGACAAACACGCAGGAATCATTGACAACCTGGACGATCCGGACGCAGTCAGGGATTTCCTGTCCCTGGAGAAATGGCTATTCGACAGCCCCGGCCAGGCCGGCGAAGCCTTCCGCAAGTTCGTCAAGGACCTGTTCCAGGCCAACCTCCTGGTTCAAAACAAGATGGAACTAGGGGGCCGGACGGTTGATTTGAAAAAGATCGACATGCCCCTCCTCACCGTTCTCGCCGAGCAGGATCATCTGGTGCCGCCGGCCTCCACCCTGCCGCTGAACGATCTGGTAGCCAGCAAGGATAAGGAAATCATCCATTTCCCCGGTGGGCACATCGGCACCTTGGTCAGTTCATCGGCCCACCGGAAACTCGCCCCGGCCATCGCCCGTTGGCTGGCGGACCGCTCCGCGCCGGACGGAAAAAAAGGCCCGGAAAAAAGGGAAAGCGCCAGGAGCAAAAGTTCCCCGGTCAATTAGGCCGGATACGGGGAATAAGGAGGGATGGCTGATCAGACTGAAGAATAGGGTTGCCGTGATCACCGGCGGGAGCGGCGGTATCGGCAGGGAAACGGCCCTCTTGTTCGCCGCGGAGGGAGCCCGGGTAACCGTAACCGGTTGCAGCAAACTTGACGCCGGGGCCAGAACGGTGGAAGAAATCGGGCAGACCGGCGGCGAGGCGCTCTTCCTGCCGCTGGACGTCACCGACGAGGAACAGGTTCTCCGGGTCAGGGAAGAAACCCTGGCCCGGTACGGACGGATCGATATTCTGGTCAACAACGCCGGCATCGTCAGCGACGGTTTTCTGACCAAGTTGACCAGGCAAGCCTGGGACAAGGTCATTGATGTCAACCTTACCGGGATGTTCAACTGTACCAGGACGATGGTCCCGGCCATGATCGACAACCGCTTCGGCCGTGTCATCAACGCGGCGTCCGTGGTCGGTATCTATGGCAACCTGGGTCAGAGCAATTATGTGGCCACCAAGGCGGCGATCATCGGCTTGACCAAGGTGTGGGCCCGGGAACTTGGTCCCAAGGGCGTTACCGTGAACGCCGTGGCCCCCGGCTTCGTGGCTACCGGCATGACAGCCGGTCTTCCCGAAAAAGTGCTGAACCGGGTTAAGGAAAGAACCCCGCTCGGCCGGCTCGGAGAGCCCCGCGAGATAGCATACGCTTACCTGTTTCTGGCATCAGACGAAGCTTCCTTCGTCAACGGCGTGATTCTTGGCGTCGACGGAGGTCTGGTGGTCTGAAAAAACGGCGGGATAAGTCATAGACCCCACGCCTAAAGGCGGGGGCTTGCGGAGGAAACTCCAATGGTCTGCGTCTTTTGACGGGAAAGCGGCATGAGTTGCCTTCGGGCACAACCTTACCGCGCTATGACCCGCCTCAGTGTGGGAGCCGATGGACTAGGGCGCGAAAACCACGCTACGTTGGGAAGGTCATCACACCTTGGGATACTTCTCCAGTCCCATGCCCTGTGGTACGGCGTTAAAAGCGAGCGGGGGTGTCAGCGAGCGGT
>JAJYZD010000126.1 GCA_021800315.1 Bacillota bacterium
TTTACGTACTCGACAAGCACAAGAAGCCCTTGATGCCATGCACCGGGAAACGCGCCCGTCTGCTTCTGGAACGCGGGCGGGCGGTGGTCCACAGGATGGCGCCGTTCACGATCAGGTTAAAGGACCGTTTGGTGGAAGACAGTGTGCTGCAACCCCCCAACCTAAAGGTTGACCCGGGATCCAAAGTCACCGGCGGCGCGGTCATCAGGGATGAAGAGAACACCATTGGCCTGCACGAGTGTCACCATCGGACGGACATTAAGGACAAGATAGACGCCCGGCGTGCACAGCGAGGGAGCAGGCGGGGCCGCAAAACGCGGTACCGGGAACCGAGGTTCAACAACCGGCACCCGGCGAAGTGCGCCGCTTGCGGGAAGAACGCCAGGCACGGGAGCCGTTACTGCCGTCCCTGCGCCGGGGCACGAAATTTCGTTGACAACGGACACAGGGAAACGCGACTTCCGCCGTCGCTCCAAGCCCGGGTCGATGAAACCATGTCCTGGGTCGAGAAGATCCGTAGTATTTTGCCGATCACGTCCATTTCGCTGGAACTCGTTCGGTTCGACACGCAACTGATGCAAAACCCGGAGATGTCGGGTATTGAGTATCAGCACGGAACGCTGGCGGGCTATGATGTCCGGTAATACCTGCTCCAAAAGTTCGGACACGAGTGCGCTTACTGTGGCGGTGAGTCGAAGGATCCGGTTCTGAATATCGAGCATGTGGTGCCGCAGAACCCAAGCCACGGTCCGAAGGGCACCGACCGGGTGTCGAATCTGATCATAGCCTGCAAGGCATGCAACGATGCCAAAGATAACCTTCAGCCGGAGGAATGGCTGAGGAAATTGCAGGTGTCTCGCAAGAAGATCGACAAGATCCGGGCGAAGAATTTTCCAAATGCGCTTAAGCGGTTAAAGGGGCCTCTGAAGGATGCAGCGATGATGAACGCGACCCGGTGGGCGCTGTATCGGCGACTGAAGGATCTTGGTCTGCCTTTGGAGACCGGCAGCGGAGGAGTGACGAAGTACAACCGGACCCAGGTTTTGAAACTGCCTAAAACCCATTATTACGATGCTGTCTGCGTCGGGACCAGCCTTCCAAAGACCGTAGATGCGGCGTTCGTCGAGTGTCATACGGCAGTCGGCCGGGGGAACCGGCAGATAGCCGGGGTGGACGAATACGGTTTTCCTTTTCGATGGCGGAAACGTAAAAAGGTTCATCACGGTTTCCAAACCGGGGACATCGTTACCGCCGACATCCCGAAGGGCAAGTACAAGGGCATCCGGCAGGGGCGGGTGGCTGTCAGGGCAACGGGCTACTTTGACATCAAAAATGATATCGGCAAGCGAATTTGTCAGGGAATTGCGGCAAGGTTCTTTCATTTGCTGCAAAGAGCGGATGGTTGGCAACACGAAAGAAAGGAAACACCCCGCGCTTCCTCCCACGGCTAAAGCCGTGGGCTTCCGCGCGGCTTTTCTGTGAAACCAGGAAGGCACCGTTTTCAAAGGTTTCGTATATATTATCTGTAGTGCGGCCTCTGTTGGGAGGTTGTCTTCGCGCCAAGAAAATCGGAAGGTGGCGAATGAAATGAGAGTGCTCCCCGTCACTGCCGGGCCGAATCAGCTGCAGAATTTTGCCAATGTCGCTAATCTGATCGCCGCTGTGTTTTTCCTTTTTGCCTCCCTCGCGCCCTTTGTCCCCCTGTTCAACGTTTCGGGCCAAGCTGAGGCGGAAGGCGGGGCTGAGGCCGCCGGAGCGCTTCCGCGGCGCGGGCCGGAATAGCCTGAGTTACGGGCGCCGCGGCCAAGGGGACGTCTTTACGCGCTACGGAAAAGCTTGACGGGCACGAACTCGTGGTGTTTGAGCACTTCACTGGCCGTCAGGCGGCCGCCGGCCACCCGGCGAAGCATGTCCATCAACAGGTCGCCGGCCTGGTCCACCGAGATCTCCCGCCTCAAAACACCGGAGAGGTCGAGGTCGATGTGTTCGGTCATGGTCTTGACGGTTTGGGGGTTGGCCGTCAGTTTGATGACCGGCATCACCGGGCTGCCGATGATGTTTCCCTGTCCGGTGGGCACCAGGCACAAGACCGAACCGGCGGCGGCGAAAAGGGTGAGAACCTCGGCGGCGGCGCTGGAGGTGTCCATGAACCAAAGGCCTTTGCCGGGGGGAGGGTCGGCGCTCTCCAGGGCGCCCTCGATGAAGGCCAGGCCGATCTTGGCGACGTTGCCGAAAGCCTTTTCTTCAATGGTGGAAAGACCGCCGTGGATGTTGGACTGGGTGGGCTGGGAACCCAGGAGGTGCGCCTCCTGGTTCTTGATGAATCCCGCATAGTCATTGTAAAGTCGCCAGAACCGGTCTTTTTGGTCCTGCCTTTTAATGCGGTCGGCGATCATATGTTCGGCTCCGGTCAACTCCGAGGTTTCGCCGAAGATGACGGTGGATCCGGCCGCCAGGACCCGCTCCACCACTTTCCCCACGGTGGGATTGGACACCATCCCGTTGGTGGTGTCGGACTCGCTGCACTTGGTGGAGAGGACGATGTCGGCCAGGCTGACGGTCTGGGTCTTGATTTCGCTGGCGTGGTACACGAACTCCTGGGCCTTGCGGGCGGCCTTCTCCGTCGTGGCAAGATCGCCGGATTGCCCGATGACGAACCGGGCCACCGGTTTGCCGGTTGCTTCGATGCCGGAGGCGATCCGGTCCAGCCAGTCGGGCTCCATACCGATGACCACCGCGGCGGCGACGTTGGGATTGCTGCCTATGCCGGTCATTATGCGGAAGAAGAGTTCCAGGTCCCGGCCGAACTGCAGGTCGCCGTAAGCGTGCTTCAAGTCGAGGGTACCCCCGATCAGGTGGGACACGTTGCGGGCCACCCGGTTGGATAGGCCGTCGACGGGCAGGAGGACCACGTGGTTGCGCAGGCCGACCGTACCGTTAGCCCGGCGGTAGCCCTGAAAGGTGTAGCCGTCCATCATGACCACCTCGGACTCGTAATGTTGTGGACATGGTCCCCGGGGCGGAAACGGCAAAGACTCCGGTTCGCCGCCCCGGTGGATCCTGCGGTTAGTATGTGATATTCGCCGGCCCGACAGTCGTGATTTTCTCTACCCGCCGATATTCTTGAGCATGGCGATTACAATGTGATCCTTCTTGTGGTACGCCTGGCGTATCCTGTAAATATCGTGATAGCCCAGGTGCCGCCAAAACCCATACGCCTTGGAAAGAGGGGGAATCCCCTTGCCTGACAGCCGGCTGCGGCGGCAAGCCTATGAAAAAATGGATGCCTTGACCCGCATTCTAACCGGCGCCCAATCCCCGGACGGGGCCTGGCGCTACTGTTTCGAAAGCGGGACCATGACTGACGCCTACATGATCATCCTGATGCGCCATTTGGGTATACGGGACGAGGTTTTCCTCGACGCCCTGGCCGGGAGGATTTTCTCCCTGCGGGAGGCTTCCGGCGCGTGGAAGCTCTTCCCCGATGAGCCGGAGGATAACCTTTCCGCCACCATCGAATGCTATTACGCCCTTCTCCTGGGCGGCTGGCGCAAGAAGGACGACCCGGACATGGTCCGGGCCAGGGAGTTTATCAGAAGCCGGGGCGGCCCCGAAAAAGCCGGGTCCCTGACCAAGTCCATGCTCGCCCTGACGGGGCACTATCCCTGGGATAAGCTCCCCAAGATTCCTGTGGAAATGATCCTGCTCCCGGTTTGGCTGCCGGTCAATTTCTTTGACTTGTCCGGGTACGCCCGGGTCCACGTGGTGCCCCTGGTGATCTGCGCCGACCGGCAGTTTTCCCTGCGGCTGCCGGACGGTCCGGACCTGTCCGGCCTCTTCCCCGCTCCTGTCCGCCGGCCGGCGCCCTGGCAGGCGCCTGCAACCCTGCGCAAAGCCATCAAACTCACCATCAAGGAGATTGGGCTTCCCAACGCCGGTGTCCAGGCCCTGGCCCTGCAGAAGCTGGAGCGGTACATGCTGGCAAGAATCGAGGCGGACGGTACCTTTTACAGCTACTTCACCTCCACCTTCCTGATGATTTTCGCCCTGCTCGCCCGCGGGTACGAAAGCAGCCACCCGGTCATTGCCAGGGCTGTCCGCGGCGTCAAAAGCATGATCCGCCCGGTTGGTGCCTACGCCCATCTGCAGGAGACCGATTCGACCGTGTGGAATACGGCCCTGGCCGGCTACGCCCTGCGGGAGACCGGGCTTGACCACGCCCAACCGGCCGTCCGGGGGGCGAGGGCCTATCTCCTGGCCAGACAGCAGACCCGGGGCGGCGACTGGCAGGTCCACAACCCGGATGGCCGTCCCGGCGGCTGGGGATTTTCCGATGGCAACACCATTAACCCCGATGTGGACGACACGTCCTACGCCCTGCGCGTCCTCTCCCGGTCAGCCGGAACCTTCGGCCCGGGTGTCCGGGCCGGGGTCGAATGGCTGCTGACGATGCAGAACGACGACGGGGGCTGGCCGGCCTTTGAAAAAAACACGGGCAAGTCCTGGCCCGGATTACTGCCCGTCCCGGACGCCGGGACGGCTTTGACGGACCGTTCTTCCGCCGACCTGACCGGTCGGACTCTGGAATTCCTGTGCCACCACGCCGGCCTGACGGCCGGCCGGCCCCCGGTCAGGCGGGGAGTCGAATGGTTAGCGCAAAACCAGGGAGCGGACGGGTCCTGGTACGGCCGCTGGGGGATTGCCTGCCTTTACGGAACCTGGGCGGCCGTAACCGGGCTGGCCGCCGCCGGAGGCAAGCCCGACGCCGTAAAAAGAGCCGCCGCATGGCTCCTGTCCGTACAAAACCCGGACGGCGGCTGGGGGGAATCGTGCCGGAGCGACACCGCCCGGAAATATACCCCCCTCGGCTTCAGTACCCCGTCGCAGACCGCCTGGGCCGTCGACGCCCTGGTCGCCGCCGGACAGCGGGAGAACCCGGCGGTCTCCCGGGGCGTGGAACGGCTGGCCGTCCTGGTCGACCAGGCGGCGTCCTATCCGACCGGAGCCGGCCTGCCGGGCGGGTTTTACATCCACTATCACAGCTACCGCTACGTTTGGCCGCTGTTGGCTCTGAGCCATTATTTGAGAACATAAATACTGTATTCTTCCCCCTCCTGGTTAACTCCGTGCAGTTCGCTTCCAAAGCCGGGAAACCGGCGGTTAAACCCTTCGTAAAACCTCATATAGCTCACCAGGGACGGATTGAATTTTTCTCCCGGCATGATTACCGGAATGCCCGGAGGATAGGGTACAACCATGACCGCGGCGGTCTTACCGGCCAATTCACGGATTTTGCATGGTTTTACCCGGCCCGCCGCCAGCTCCCGGTAGGCCTCGGCCGGGGTGACGTGCTGCTCCGGCAGGTGGGTGAATGAGGAATCAAACAGTTCGGCATAGGCGCTGTTCTGGACGAAGGCATGCATCTTGCGGCAGAGACTGTGCATATCCATTGGGGCGGGGTAACGACCGGCCAGGTCGGGAAAGACTTCGGCCAGGGGCGGATCGGCGGCATACGTCTTCTTGAAGTCAAACAACCCCGCCAGCAGGGTGCCTGACTTTCCGTTGGTCACCCCGATGGAGAACAAAAACAGGAAGGAATAAAAGCCGGTTTTCTCGGCCACAATCCCCCGGTCGCTTAGAAATCTGGCCACCACGGGGGCGGGTATGCCCGTCGGTTCTGGATCCCGCCGGGTGTCCAGCCCCAGGGTTAAAACCGTTACTTTGGTCGGGTCCAGCATCGCGTACCGGTCGACCATTTGGGGGAAGCCGTGCCAGTCGTCCTTCGGCCCTAACAGCCAACAGGCGGGATCGTCGTTTAAGGTCCGGTCGCTGACCTGGTCAAAATCCTGTCCGGCCACCCCGGGGGGCTGCCATACCTTAAACCACCACTCACCCCGTTTGGCTAATTCCTTGCCAATTTTGACCATGGTCTTACGGAAAATATTAGCTTCCTCTATGGCCAGGTGGGTCAGTTGCCGGCCGGAATTACCGTCCATCATCTTGGCGGCCATGTCCAACGATGCGATAATTCCATATTGCGGTGATGTTGATGTGTGCATCATGAATGCTTCATTGAACCTGGCGTGGGAAAAGTCGCCTCTTTGATCCAGAACATGAATCATCGATGCCTGGGAAAAGGCCGCCAGAAGTTTGTGAGTGGAATGTGTGGCGAAAATCAGATTATAGGCAGGATCCTTTTGGCAATTATAAGTGGCACATCTGTTGATATAAAGGGGGTTAAACCTGGCATATGCGAACCAGGCCTCATCAAAAAGTATATTTTCTGTGAGTCCCGCACCGTGTTGCTGTAAGTGATCCTTGATAATGCCCATATGATAACAGAGGCCATCATAGGTAGAGTTGGTAATGATGGTAATTTTAATTCTTCTTTTGCCTCCAATCAGGGGACTGCTCTTCATCTTTTGCTCTATGGCTCCGGTGGTCATTTCAGCGGCGGGAACAGGTCCGATTATGCCGTATTTATTTCTAACCGGACGCAAATAAATTGGTACTGCCCCGGTAATTATAATGGCGTGCATTATTGATTTGTGGCAGTTTCTGTCCACCAGTACTATATCGCCCTGCGTTACCGTGGCTTGCAATACTATGCGGTTGGCGGTGGAAGTGCCGTTTGTGACGAAATAAGTTCTGTCCGCGCCAAATATCTTAGCCGCCTTATTCTCCGCTTCCTGCAAAGCGCCATTATGGTCAAGTAGTGAGCCTAACTGACTAACGGATACGGAAAGATCCGAGCGGAAGACATTTTCGCCAAAAAAAGCATGAAAGATTCTGCCGGCCGGAGATTTTAGAAAAGCGATGCCCCCCATGTGTCCGGGAGTATGCCAGGAGTATTTGTATTCCTCCGTATATTTCAAAAGGGCTTTGAAAAACGGCGGCAAGAGGCTGTCCAGGTATTTTTTGGCGGCGTTTTCAATCCGGCCGGCAATGAAATCAGGGGTGTCCTCGCCCTTCCATATGTAACCATTGATTTTTCCCAGGGCATCCAGGGGTATATTCTTGATTTCCAGTTTGTCGGTTAACAGGAAGATCGGAAGATCCCGGTTGCCGTCCCGGAACAGGTCTATCAGCCGGTCCAGCCGGGAAACCGCCCTGCCGCCGGCTTTGTTCCAGCCCAACACGACACAGCTGACTTCCGAGCCGGCGATGGCCACATGATGTGGTTGATAATCAACCAGTTCCAAAGCGATGACTGCCAGGCCTTTGTTTTCCAGACCGGCAATCAATGTTTTCAATGCCATTCCTTCGATGTTGTTCTCTTTTATCTGGTTGTCGATTATTAGTACCGGGAAATTCCTATGCAGGTTTATCGTCATCACTCCCGGACGGTTCCTGGTAAAACCGGCGGTTGGAAAATAGTATGACTGGATGTGATAAGAACAGCCCAATATAGTAAAATATATTGGGCTGTTCCCGGGTAAATACCAACCCGCATGAAAACGCCGGATAGGTCGGGGTCAATGGGTTCGGCCGTCATGTCCACCTCAGACTCTTCATGTTGTGGACGTGGACGTGGTCCCCGGGCCGGATGGGCTGGGTGGCCTCCCCGGCCGGATGTCCGTAGAGGATGAGGTGTTCGCCGGGGGCGGCGGCCCTGACGGCTACCTTGTGGGCCAGCGCCACGTCCTGCAGGGCGTCCAGTTCGATCCGGGAACCGTCGGCTACGACCAGACCCCTGATTCTGTCGCCGGCCCTGATGCCGGCGACGGCCACCCCGGCGTAATCCTCCGCCCGGTGGATAAAAAGGTTGTATTCCAAGCCATGCGTCACTCCCCTCCGCAGAATATACGGTTATTGTGCGCCTTTTGGGCGCCCGTTCAACCCGGCGGTCCCAGGAAGTTTATGCCATCGGGCGGGCCCGTTCCGGTGCATCCGGAGTTGGGACCGGGGAACCCTATGGTTACCAAGGGGCAGGTGATTACGATGTTCTGGAGGCAGTTGGCGCAGGTGGTCCTGGTTACCACCATCGTCTACCTCTTGTTTCTCCTGGTTACCAAGTTCATGGGGCGCAAGACGATCTCGGGTATGACCGTGTTCGATTTCATAGCCGGGGTGAGCATGGGCTCCCTGGGCGGCGGCTTCATAACCCATTATTTCCAAGGGGCACCGGTGACCATCGCCGCCCTGCCCGTCCTGGGCCTCCTGGTAGTGCTCACCGGCGAGGCCAGCCTGGTCAGCCTGAAGATCAGAAGGATTCTCATCGGGGAACCGATGGTGGTGATAAAGAACGGCCAAATCTTGGAAGATACCATGAAAAAGGCCCGGTACAACCTCGACAACCTGGTTTCGAACCTGAGGCAGAACAACGTGTTCGACCTTGGTATGGTGGAATTCGCCGTTTTAGAGCCTGACGGGCGCATCTCCGTCCAGAAGAAAAGCCAGCGGGAGCCCCTTACCCCGGCCGACCTGGGTCTGCCCACCATCTACAAGGGCATTGCCTGCCCGGTGGTCAGGGAGGGGAAGGTGGTGGACAAGAACCTGGCCCTAAACGGACTGGACGCCGGCTGGCTGCGGCGGCAGCTGGCCGCCCGGGGCGGCGGTGACGTAACGGATATCTTTTTCGCCGCCTTGAACACCGACGGAACGCTGTACGTGGACTGGAAAAAGGACGGCCTCGACGACGAGCACCGGTTCATCTGACGCTTCCCCGATCTTTGTAAATCCATCCCTGGGGGCGTGCGCGATCTTCGCGGGTCGCTTGACAAAACCGGGTTTCGTGTTAAAATGGCATACGTAGGCGGCGGGTGAGCCGCCGTAACCGCGCGGGCCGGGTTGAGGGTTTTTGCCCAAACGGCGTGTCCGTACCCGTTCCGGCGAGTCCTGATGACGGGGAGGTAGTTGTTCCGTTGTACGCCATAGTGGAAACCGGGGGCAAGCAACACCTGGTCAGGGAGGGGGATACCCTGCAGGTGGAGCTGCTGGCCGCCGAAGTGGGCCAGGTGGTCGCCCTGGACCGGGTGCTGGCCGTGGAAAACGGGGACCGGTTGGAAGTGGGCCGGCCCTTCCTGGACGGGGCCAGCGTTACGGTCAAGGTGGTCCGGCACGGCCGGGGACCGAAGATTATCGTGTTCAAGTACAAGGCCAAGAAGAATTACCACCGCAAGAAGGGCCACCGCCAGCCCTTTACCACCGTGCGGGTCGAAAAAATCGAGGCGTAAAACCGGGGAGTTGGGAGTAGTATGGCACACAAAAAAGGAATGGGCAGTTCGCGCAACGGGCGTGACTCCCAGCCCAAGATGCTGGGCGTCAAAGCGGGGGACGGGCAGTTCGTCACCTCGGGCAGCATAATCGTCCGGCAGCGGGGGACGAAGATTCATCCCGGAACAAACGTGGGCCGCGGGAGTGACGATACCTTGTTTGCCACTGCGGACGGGACTGTAAAGTTCGAACGTATGGGACGGGACAAGAAAAAAGTCAGCATCGAAGTGCAAACACAAGCGGTGTAGCCTGGAAAACGGGCAGCCGGGCCCGACGGCCCGGCTTTTCCTGTTTACGGGCAGGGAAAGCCTCTTGTCCCGGCGAATATCTCCCCATGTTTGAGCCGGCCGGACGCAGCGATCGCTCCGGCGGTTCATCGCAAAGTAATTACGGGAGGCCGGCCCCTTGAGCATCCAGGATATCTTGGAACTGATAGCGCGAAAAAACCACGATTTTTTGAATCACCTTCAGGTCATCTCCGGTTTCCTTCAACTCAACAAGGAAGACAAAGCACGGGAATACATCAGGGAGATGGGCCTGGAAGTGGAGCGGATGGCCAGGGTGCTCAATTCCCGGCCGCCGGAAGTGGCGGCGGCCCTGTTGACGGTCATGAACCGGGCCGGGGCGGAAGAAGTGGCGATTGAGCTGCCGGCGGCCCTGGACCTGACCGGCGTGGCGATACCCGCGCTTCCGCTGGGCCGTTTGCTGGAGGACCTGGCGGAGTGTCCGCTGAGCCAGGGATGCTCCTCCCGGACCGTGTCTTTCGTTCTGCAGGAACAGGACCGCCGCCTTTTTTTGCGGATGGCCTTCCATCAGTCCCAATCCGCTTCCCGGTTCCTGGAACAGGGAGTGGCGGCCGCCGATGCCCTGTTGGC
>JAJYZD010000001.1 GCA_021800315.1 Bacillota bacterium
GGAACAGATGCTAAAGCTTTCCGGCTCAAAGCCGGAGGTATTAAATCTGGCGGTATGAAAAAAGGCTGGCCCATGTCCATGTGCCAGCCGGTGTCTATGGGCACGACCTACAGACAGCCCGGGTAGAAATATGACCCGAAGGTCGGTTCTCCCGGTGCGAAATATACTCTTCCTTATGCTCTGAATGGCTGCGGCAACGCCGGGAGTTCCTCCCCGGTTGCCGGCGCCAATACTCCAAGACGCCTCAGCGGCCTGGACAGGAACAGGGAAGTCGGGATCATGGTTGGCGGGGCCGCAATCAACGGGGCGGTAAACCCGTTCCAATGGGACTGTACGGCGGTCGGGCATCAGACGGACTAACGGCGATTTCAGCGGTTGCGGTTATCGTTTCCACCTTTTTCATCGTCCGGGAAACTGGTGCCCCGGTTTTCTTCCGGCGAGCCCGCCGGATATTTCTCCGATCTTCCGCTCTTTTGCCTGGTGATCCTTGAATAAGGGGTAAGAGGGGGGTTCATAATATAGACAAGAAAAGTTTAACAAAAGGAGAAAAGCCCATGAAACTTGATAGATCCCGGTCTTCAATCGGTACGGTGGTGATGTATGTTATTGCATCGATTATAGGTCTGGTCGCGGTTGGCTTGCTGGTTGATAATATAATTATATTTAAAAACACTGTCGATCAGTACGTAGCACAAGGATATCCTTCCCCACAGGTCGTTCAGCAGTTAATGCAAAGTCAACTTCTTCCGGGACTGTTTGAAGCGATCGCTGTTTACGGTGGGATTTCTGTAATCATATTTGGAATCGCCGCGATTAATCAAAAAATCTCAAGAGGCCTTGGGGTCGAAGTCGGTGCTATAGAAAACGGGAATAGGGAGCCCGCGGAAGATCCTGAACAGGGAGACGATGGGGCGGACCAAGGAAACGGGCAGCCCTGATGGTTGCCGAATCAGGATTTCTTTCGACGGCCCTTCGCGTCCGGCCGCCGGAAGGACGGGAATCGCCCGGTTTCGGTGTGCTACCGGCCCGGGAGGGATCGACGTGCAAACGTGTTTGGGGTGGTGGCGGGTATTCGTTCCCTTCGGGGCAAAAAAGCTAACGGGTCCGGGGAGACAGGGTGTAGGACATGGATACGAAGGATGGTTGCATCTTTGTGGAGAAGAGGAGTTGACATCATAATTGCCCAGGTGGTAAGGTTAATAGGAAATACTAATACCAGGAGGCAGGGTTTATGGCATTCGAAACATACCTCCCCGCCAGGGGAAGCGGTAGAGACACAGGAGTTTCCAGGCCCAAGAGAGTTCCGGCAATCAGACTCTCTAAGAACAGTCTGGTGATCAATAAATGGGCAAGAGAGTTCTTTCGCGCCGCAAACATTGAGCTGGCCTATGACCGGGAGACCAACACCATTCGGATAGGGCCCGGTGGAACCATGCGGCTTAATAATTCAAAAGTATATGCGAAAGGGTTTTACAAGGCTTTCGGAATCTCTTCGGTAGGCCTGTTCCCGGTTGAAGTCGAAAACGGCCATTTGTTTGCCAGGCTTTCGTAAAAGCCATATACCTTTCCGGGGCGGGATCCTGTGACAATAGCGGCCTGCGGTCTCCATACCTCTTTTCACCGGCCCCAATAATCAGCGACGGCATGGAAGTGCTTCTTGGGCCGCCACGGCGGATCCGGATAGGTTTTTCCGTGTTTGCCGTATGCCTGATCGTTCGGCGATGGCAACCGTCGTCCGGTGATAGAACCGGTGTCGGCACGATTCGGGCCTGGTTGGCGGCGGCTTGGGTCTGGCGGCTCCGGGAACAACCGCCGCTCAGTCCTGGAGCAGTGTTTTGGCTTTTCTCAGGGCCTTCCGGCCGTATTTCCGTCTCAGTTCGTCCATGGTTCTGGATACCTGGCTGTCCCTGTCCCGTTGGTCATTGAACAGGGACAACTGCTCCAGTTTGGCGAAGTTGGAGGCCTGGACCCCGAGCAGTCGCCAGGGGGGCGCGCCACGGTGGCCCAGGAACAGGTCCCGGGCGACTTCGTAGATGCTGCCGTTGCCGTCCACGGGATGGGGTAGCGTCCTGGCCCGGGTGATGGTTCGGAAATCCCCGAACCTGATCTTCACCGTGACCGTCCTGGCTTTGAGGTTCTCCCGGCGCAAATGCTGACCGACCTGCTCCGCCAAATCCAGGAGGACGGTGAGGGCTTGGTCCTGATCGCAGATATCCTTTTGAAAGGTGGTTTCCTCGCTGACGGAAACGGGTTCCCGGGCGGTCTGGAGGTTTCGGCGGTCGATGCCGTTGGCGTACTGGTGCAGCATGGCCCCAAACTTGCCGAACTTCCTGGTCAACAGAGTCTCGGGGTACCTGGCCAGTTGCCCGATGGTATGTACCGCCAGGCGGCGGAGTTTCTCCTCCGTCTGCGGCCCTACGCCGGGCAGCGACTTCACCGGCAGGGGCCAAACCACGAGCGGCACGTCCTCCGTCCTGATTTCCTTCACCCCGTCCGGCTTGGCCAGTTCGCAGGCCATTTTGGCCAGCAGCTTATTCACGGCAACGCCCACCGTAACCGGCAGGGACAGTTCTTCCCGCACGGCCAGATGGATCGCCGCGGCGGTCTGTCGTCCCTTATCCGCCGGTACGCCCAGGTAGGCCTCGTCTATTGACGCCGGTTCCAGGTCCGGGGTGAACCGGCCGTAGATGGCCGAGACTTGCCGGGAAACCTCCTGGTATCTCGCCATGTCAACCGGGAGAAAGACGGCGTGGGGGCAAAGTCTAACCGCCGTGGCCATGGGCATGGCCGACCGGACGCCAAAAAGCCGGGCTTCGTAGGAGCAGGTGGAGACCACGCCGCGGTCGGAGGGCTTGCCGCCGACGATCACGGGTCGCCCGCGGTACTCGGGGTGGTCCCGCTGCTCCACCGAGGCGAAGAAGGCATCCAGGTCGCAAAGCAAAATGTCGCGCATCGGTCCCACCCCGAAGAAACTTCCACCCGTAGGTTTCTCTCTTGGACCGAGGTTTCCTCCTGGTGGACGGCCGCCTTATTCCAGCGCCTTCCGGCATCTGCGGCAGAGGGGCTCCAACGAAATTCCGCAGGACGGACCCGATATTCCGGCGCCGACAATGGCCACTTTCAAAATGTCAGTCACCCGTGGAATATATGATCCCTCCGGCCATCGGCATCATTCGGCCGGGCTGATTTTCCCTGCTGCTCCGGAATGTCGCGCGCGGTACACTGTCCAGTTGCTCTTTCGTTCGGACCCCCGACACCGATGCTGTTTTGAACTACCAGGAGGTCCTTGGTTTTCCCGTCCCAAATACGCATGAAGACCGGCAAAAGTGGCGCAAGGGAGAAATCGGGATTGTCTGGTCCGGGGGCGGACAAAGATGGCCGCGATCTTTGAGCGCTTGCACCGGCAAGCCGGGTGTTGCGGCAGGGCAGTGATCGATCCCCGCCTGACAAGCCTTTGCGTTCCTGGAAAGCAGGTATGAACAAAAAGAAAAGGCCGGCCGTGGCCGGGTACATTGCAGGCTGGGCCAGGTACGCGGTTTTGACGACCCGTACTGCGTCCAGGTTTCCAGCCCCGTATCACCACCTCCTCGAATAATGGGGGCGAATAAACGGTTAAGGGGATAATTCGCCTTATATCCCATGCCCGCGGGGTTCAAGAATATTTTCCACACTGGGACGTTTGGATGCCGGTAACGCACCTGTCGTCAACTTTGATCCGGTCGTTCAGGTCCTCTGATGGCAGCCGTCTAAGCGCTACCTGTCTAAAGCAGGGGGTTCCGGGGGGCCCACTGAAGACGGTTACGGAAAATCGAGCGGGGTTCTCTAATGGGGGGGGCCGGAAAGAGGATAGACTTCGAAAAATTATATCAAAATTTCTGTAAATCACCGCTGGTAACCTTGACAGTTCGAAAAGTTGATGGTAGAATCGAATTAATTTTACAAGAGGAGGTCGTTTCTATGGCATTTGAGATTTACACACCACGCCGGGGAGGCGGGAAGACCGCTACGAGGGCCAAGAAGGTTCCCGTCGTCAGGCTGTCAAAGACCAGCCTGGTTCTCAACAAGTGGGCCAGGGAGGCCTTGGGGTCCAGCACAATTGAACTGGCCTATGACGCGGATACCAAGACAATCAGGATAGCCCCCAACGGGAGTATCCCTTTGAAAAAGACCAAGGTATTTGCAAAGGGATTTTTCAATGCCTTCGGTATCAAAATGAATGGCAGCTTCCCGGTCGAAGTGAAAGACGGGTATCTCTTCGCCAAGATTTCTTAACGACCAGCCGTTCACGTGCGGTTTAAGGCCCCTGGGCAAAAGCAGGGGTCTTGTTTTTTCTGAGAGAAAAAGAACTCTGGGAATTATTGTCTGACAATCCACCCTGCCTTTGTGGGTTCAAGTGACCTACGGGTATGTTGCCGCTCCTCCCCGTGCCTAAAGGCGCCGCCCGGCGCGATGGCTCACCTCTCCGTCTGCCGGGAGCGGATCGGCCTGGGACTGGGAGCGGTGCGGGTTCGTCCAGACCTGCGGGCCGGGCAAAGTAGGACCATGGTCCTATTGTCTGCGTCCAGGGGAGCTACTAAAATAGAGGAAGAACGGTATCCGGCATGTGGCAGGGATCGTCCTGTTCATCGCTGTCAACTATTAATGACGTACGGGGGAACTGAAGGTGGCCATAAAAATCAGGTATGATCTTACCAGTCCCGAGGTGGCTGTGGCTATGTTCAGAGATTGGTGTCTGAAGATGGATATTATTCCGGAACACGCTTCCATCGAAATTTTGGACCGGTTTGGCAAATTTTTGAGCGGGGAAGGATATACTTCCGACGAGATTCAGGACTGCAAAGTAGTAGTTTTTGCTAATTTGTAATCTCCGGTAAACTGGTTTGCCGGTTCAAAAAAAGGCTTTCTTGCTACTCCCTCTGGGTGGAAACGACGGGGACGGGATATGAAGGAGCGTATGCCCTCCGTGAACGGAGGGGGCTTCGAGCCGGTTGGGTTAAATTCCGGTAGTTCTCGCCGGGCCCGCCCGGAGGGATGGCGGAACGGGGTAGTACCAAGTCAAAATCGACCGGGGGCCGGAGGGAGCGTGAGGGTCCCTCCGCCGGCGGCGGAAAAAAGGCGGGCCGTACGGTCCGCCTTCCGGATTTCCCGTTTTTTGTTCACGAAGCGCTACGGCCGGCCCGGTGGTGCTGCGGCTCGCCCGTCCGGCCGGTGCCCTTCCACCCGCCCAGGCCGAAGGCGGCCATCTTGCGCCGCACGTAGGCGAGCTGGTACTGCAGGGGTATCTCCATGGGACAGTTGTTGTCGCAGGCCATGAGACCCATGCAACCGAAAGTACCCTCGTCGCAGCCGATGACGTCGAAGTACTGGCCGGGCGTCCGCTCATCCCGGGGATCGACCATGAAGCGGGCCACCCGGTTGATGGTGGCGGCGCCCATGAAGTCGTCGCGGATGTTGGCCGTGGCGCAGCCCGCGATGCAGCAGCCGCATTCGATGCAGCGCTCCGGTTCGTAGATCCTGAGCGCTGTTTCGTTGTCCATGCGCTCCTCTACGGCCGTGGGGTCGAACTTGGCGCTGGTGTGGATCCAGGCTTCCGTCTTCAGGGAGATGTGGCGGAACCAGGTGCCGGTATCCACCGACAGGTCCCCGATCAGCTTGAAGACCGGCAGCGGCAGGAGTGTTATCTCCTTCGGCAGCCCTTTGGTCAGGGTCTTGCAGGCCAGCCGCGGCTTGCCGTTGATGATCATGGCGCAGGAGCCGCAGATGGCGGCCCGGCAGACGAAATCAAAGACCAGGGTGCGGTCCAACTCCTCGCGAATGCGGTTTAACACGGTGAACATGGTCAGACCGGGGAGTTCCTCGAAAGGATAGCTGGCCATGGAGGGCTTCTTTTCCGGTTCGGCCGGATTGTAGCGGAATATGTTGATCTTAAGGTTGCGGTTTGCCATAAGCGGGCGGCCGGTTTAAGGGACCGGCCCAATCCACCTCCCGTAAGTGTTGTCTCTTGGCCCGCCTCAGACCTTGGGCGTGGATGACTCGCCGTAACCGCGGTCGCCCGGCGGCAGGCTGGTTATCTTGACCGGCTCGTATTCCAGTCTGGGCGCCAGGCAGCCCGGGTCCCAGTAGGCCAGGGTGCGCTTGAGCCAGTTCGCGTCGTCCCGCTTGGGGAAATCCTCCCGGGCATGGCTGCCGCGGCTCTCGGTGCGGGCCAGGGCACCGACGGCGATGCAGAGTGCCAGGCGGATCATGCCGGGCAGGCGCAGACAGGCGGTCATCTCAGGGTTGGCGCCCACGGCCGGGGCGTGCAGCCCCAGGTGGGCCGAGCGCTCGTAGAGGGCGGTGAGCTGGTCGACCGCCTTTTGTAATCCCTCTCCGGTGCGGAAGATGCCCACGTAGTTCATCAATACTTCGCCCATTTCGTTTTTCAGGGCGAAGACGTTCTCCTTGCCGTCCCGGCAGGAGGCCAGGGCCGCGATGCGCTCTTCCTGGGTCCGGACGGCGTCCTTGACCAACGGGTAGGCCCAGTCCAGGTCGGCGCCCAGGGCGTAGTCGGCGATCTTCTCGCCCACCACCATGCCGGCCACGATGGTTTCGGCCAGGGAGTTGCCGCCCAGACGGTTGAAGCCGTGCAGGTCCCAGCAGGCCGCTTCGCCAACGGCGAAAAGGCCTTTCAGGCCGTAGGCGCGGCCGTCGATGTCGGTCCTGACTCCTCCCATGGAGTAATGCTGCGTGGGCCGGACCGGTATGAGGTCCCGGACGGGGTCGATGCCGTTGAAGTTCTTGCAGATGTTGGCGATCTCCCGCAGGTTGGTGTTGATGTGCTTGGCGCCCAGGTGGCGGATGTCCAGCCAGAGGTGCGGCCCGTAAGGGCTGTCCACGCCCAGGCCCTTGCGCATGTGCTGAACCATGCGGCGGCTGACCACGTCCCGGGAGGCCAGTTCCTTTTTATTCGGCTCGTAGTCGGGCATGAAGCGGTACAGGTTCTTGTCCAGCAGGTAGCCGCCGTCGCCCCTGGCTCCCTCGGTGATCAGGATCCAGACGGGCACCATGCCGGTGGGGTGAAACTGTACGGCCTCCATGTTGCCCAGGGGTACGACGCCGGTGTCCAGTGCCAGGGACATGCCCGTGCCCTCGTTGATCACGGCGTTGGTCGAGGCTGTGTAGAGACGGCCGTAGCCGCCGGAGGCGATAACCGTGGCCCGGGCCAGGTAGACTCTGAGGCCGCCGGTGCGCAGGCAGCGGACGACGACGCCCAGGCATTTGCCGCCGTCGTGAATGAGGGCGATGGCTTCGGTGCGGTCGTGGACGGTGATGCCTTGGGCGATGACGATGGAATCCATGGTATACTGCAGGGTGTGGCCGGTCCCGTCCGAAGTGTAGCACGTGCGCCACTTGGCCGTGCCGCCGAAGTCGCGGGCGGTGATCAGCCCCTCGAACTCCTTTTTGTCCTCGATGACCCGCCCGTCCGGCAGGGTCTTCCGGCCGGCCGTAACGCGGTTCCAGGGGACTCCCCAGTAGGACATCTGGCGCACGGCGATGGGGACGGCTTCCACGAAGAGCCGGGCCACTTCCTGGTCGCAGCCCCAGTCGGAACCCTTGACCGTATCCTGGAAGTGAATGTCCGGATTGTCTCCCTGCCCCATGGCGGAATTGCCCAGGGAAGCCTGCATACCGCCCTGGGCGGCCGTGCTATGGGAGCGCCGGGGCGGGACCATGCTGAGGATGGTCACCCCGAGGCCCCGCTCCCGCGCCGCCACGGCCGCGCGTTCGCCGGCCAGACCGGCGCCGATGATCAGTACGTCGGTGATGATAGTGTCCTGAAGGTTCAAACCACCCTCACCCCCAAACGCAGGAAGACCCAGAGGGCACCCAGCCCCATGACGACGATAAGGACGGTGATGGTTTCAATGACGTGGAAAACGCTTTGGCGCTTGAACCAGCCCCACTTGACGAACAGCCGGTACAGTCCGGTGCCGGCGTGGAATTCCCCCACGAACAGCAGGACGAGGTAGAGCCACAAATAGCGCTGCACGCGCAGGGCGCTGAAGACGGCGCTGATCGGCCAGTTCTCGATGACCACCCACATGTGGATGCTGGCCAGGACCAGGATGGCCATGCCGGTGACGGCCTGGAAGACCCAGGTCCAGGTGTCGCGCTCGCCCAGCATGGAGGCGTGGCGCCACATGATCTTCTGTTCCTGGAAACGGGTGGGGATGCGCCTTCCGGCGATGACCAGGTGGGAAAAGAAGATTACAATGATGAACGGGATGCCGATGTACGAGAGGTAATACCGGTCTAAGCCGGCGGCCAGGGCGTTGAAGAGGTTCGGGTTGATGATGATGGTTCCCACGAAGATCATGTGGGTCCACAAGAATCCGACCAGCAAAAGGCCGCTGACCAACTCCGCCATATCCAGGAACAGCTCCATGCGCTGGTTCCGGGCAATGGACCTTTGGACTTGCAAGTTTTTCCCTCCTTGTTATGAAATGGCCCATCAAAAACCCCATGTTAGCCTGCGCCGTATGACGGCAAAACATATCTACCCCCTTGGCGTGAGTGTAAAGGGGAGAACGCCCGGTTGGGCGGGCGGGGTTTCCAGCGCCGTTGCCGAAAGCGGGTACGTTGCGCGGCGGGGTCCGGCCTCCTGCCCTTTACGGGAGGCGGTGCCCCTGTCCCGCCGGTACCGGGGCCGGCGCAAGAGCCCGGGAAAAAACCGCCGGATGGTCCCACCGGCGGAAAATGGGCTGGGGGAATGACCGTGGAAAAGATGGAAACGGTCGGCCACTGCCTATATAGTAATAGGATCGGGCGGCGGTGTCAATCCGTGGATGGCCGTATCTTTCCCATTCCCACATATTTTTTGGTCGACTCTCCCAAACTATAACCGCTTTGGCGGGGGGAGGTGTTAGTTTTGCGTATGGAAGTCGACCAGGAACTCTGTATCAGTTGCGGCGCCTGCATTGATGCCTGTCCGGAGGTTTTTGACTGGAACGACGACGAAAAGGCCCAGGCCCAGGAGGACGATGTGCCGTCGGGGCTGGAGGAGCAGGCCCACGACGCGGCGGAGGGATGCCCCACCAGCGCCATTTCCGAGCACTGAGCCGGATGGAAGGCGAAGAGGGGGAGTGTTGTGGACGGGCCGGGTGTGCTGCAGGTGATCCGGCCGGCCGGCGGGGGCATGGTGAATCATGTCCGGCTGCTGCTGGAAGGATTGGTCCGGAGGGGCTTTGCAACCGCGGTGGCCTGCCCCGGTGATGCGGGCGAGGAACTGGCCGCGGCCGGTGTTCCGGTCTATCCCTTGTTCCTGACCGGGGAAATGTCCTGGGCCCACGACCTGGTCGACATATGGCGTCTGTCCCTGATATTGCGGAGCGGCGCGTTCGACCTGGTGCACGCCCACGGCCTGAAGGCCGCCACGGTGACGTTGGCGGCGGCCAGGCTGGCGGGCCGGGTGCGCACGGTCTACACGGCCCACGGTGCCACCCCGGTTCTGGACGGCTCATGGGAGCACCTCAGACTGAGGGCGGCCGGCGGTTTGTTGCGTCGTTACGACTGCGTGGTCGCGGTTTCGCAGCACACCCGCCGGACCGTGTCGACGGCTCTCGGACTGGATCCCTCCCAGGTCCGGGTGATATACAACGGTATCGAAGTGCCCCGGGTCATCCCGCCCCGGGGAGCGCCCGGCGGCTGTCCCGTGGTGGGAATGGTGGCCCGCCTGGCGCCCCGGAAAGGAGTGGAGGTGTTTTTGCAGGCGGCGCGCCTGATCCTGCGGGAATTTCCCCGGACCAGGTTCCTGGTGGCGGGAGACGGACCCCTGTGGCCGCAGCTGAAGCAGTTGGCCGAAAGTCTCGGTCTTTCCGGACATGTCCTTTTTACGGGCCGGCTGCGGGAGGCCGCTGGACTGATGCCTTTCCTGGATGTTTTTGCGCTTCCTTCCCTGCAGGAAGATTTACCCCTCGCGCTGCTGGAGGCCATGGCCCGGGGCCGGCCGGTGGTGGCCGCCCGTACCGGGGGCGTGGCGGAGGTGGTGTCAGAGGGCACCGGCATCCTGGTTCCGCCCGGCGATGCGGGAGCCCTGGCCGCCCAGGTGGGGCGCCTCCTGGGCGACCGCGGCCTGGCCGAACGGCTGGGCCGGGCGGCCCGGCGTAGCGTGTTGCTCCGCTTTGACGTCCGGCGCATGCAGGACGAGACCACCGCCCTTTATCAAGGCCTCCGGGCGGGGGATATGGGTCTGGCTGGCGTGCGGGGGGCGTAAGGCGCCGCCGGACCCGCGTTACCGCAGCGGCAGGGAAGGTCCGGTCAGGTCCTGGAGACGGTCCGCGTGAGGCGGTTCGCCGTTCTCACCGGTGACTCCGGCGATTGGGTGCACGTGGCCGGCACCGGTCGGGAGCGGCGGCCCTGTTTCCAGGTTTATCGCGTGTTCGTGGTCGCCCCCGGCCGTGGTTGTCGCCTTTACGGGGTGGATGTGGGCCGGATCCTCCCCGTCGGCCGGGCCGGACAATCCGGAATAGAAGTGCAGGTGACCGGACAATATCCTGGCGGAGAATATGTGGACGTGCTGGCTCAACGGTGCATCCCCTTTTTGCCATGATACGGGACCTCTCTTTGTTTTGCCACCGGAAACCAGCCGGGTTTACGCCTGCCGCCGCGGTCGTCGATAATTAACGAAGGATTTACGCCGCCTTGGCACCGGTCTGGTACTGTCATGGCGGCGGGTTCCTGCGGGGATCGGCGGACTACCGGGAAAAGGGGCCGATCGGATGATGGTTGGCACAGCGGCGGCGATTGCGGGCTGTTCGGCCTGAACGCGGCCATAGAGGCGCCCCGCGCCGGGGAGTTGGGCTGCAGCTTCAACGTCGTGCCCGGCGAGGTCAGGAAACCGGTGGCCAAGGTAAAAGGCAACGCCGCGGAGATGGCCGGAAAAATCAAGGCCACGGAGCTATGATGGAGCCGTTACTCGCAATCGATGATTTGTTACGGGAAAGTATCCTGTAGTTCGCTTCTCCTTCCGGGCGCTGACCCGGGGGCATTAGCTGGTACTTTCCGACGGCCCAAGGTGGGTTTGACGCGGTTGGCCCGGGCCCCGGCGGCGGCAAGCGTATCGGCCGGCGGGGCCGGTGCCGGTCGTTTTCCCGCCGCCGTCGCGGCGGGAAGGCCCCCCGGTGGTAACCGGTCGGGGGGGGGGACTGGTCTTCTACCGGTACAGTTCGTCGAGTTCGTGCAGCATCCGGTGAAACTCTTCGTGCTTTCCCGCGCCCACCTTTTCGTTCTCAATCCGCTGGAATTCCCTTGCCATCTCCTCGTCCGTTCCAAGCGGCAACAGGTGGTCGGCCAGGGGATAGAGCACGTTGTCCTCTTTTTCGATGTGCTCGCGGAGAAGTTCCGCGTAGTTGCGGGCGGCGGCGACAAAGGAGGCGGCCTTTTCCCGCCGTCCCCCGGTCAGGGCGGTCAGGGCGTCCTTCATGTCCCGGATGTACCTGCGGCCTTCGTCGTGCTCCGTCAGCATCACTCCGACCGGCCCGCCCTCCCCCGGCACTCCGGCCTGCACCAGAGCGGGGAACAGGATGTTTTCTTCCTTGCCGTGGTGGCACCTGTCCACGAAAACGGTGAGGAACTCCATGACCCGCCCGGCGTCGTCCAGAGTCCCCGTTTGTCCTTCTTCCAGGGCCCGTCCTACTTTCTCCAGGATCGCGAGCGCTTTCAGGACGGCTTGATGTTCGTGCTTCAGTTCCTCGGTGCATTGCATGACCCACACGTTCCTTCCGTACAAAACTTCCCGCCGGACGGGTCTCCGGCCTCGGGGAAAATTCGCCTTCGGTCACGGCTTTTCCTCTATATTTTCCAATCCTTGTGGCGCGCATGGCACCGGTGGTCTCTATGCCAGAGGATGGGTTGCATGCCAGCGGATTGGATAACCTATTACGCGGGGGCGTCCGGCGGGGGGGGGGGAAGATTCCTGCCGCGGGAGTTGGCATTGGTTTCCCGAACCGGGAACAGCTGTCGCCGTCCGGCATAAAGTGAAGCAGCGGTCAGGGCCCGGTCAACGGAATGTCCGGGCGGTGATTGCCCGAAATCGCAAATGGGGTCCGAATTTTACGTTTTATCGCCGTTATTTGCCGACAAGCACCGCGCGGGCCAAATTCATGTTGACATTCCCTGACTGTGTGCTAAAATCTTTATGGTTGGAATTAGACAGTCGTGCCGCGTCGCGGCAGGCGGTCAATTCCAAAATCTTTGTCCAGCAAAGGAGGAGGATAATGGCGATGAAACCCTTGGGCCGCCATGTTTTGGCTGAAATCTTCGGTTGTGACTTCGATCTCCTGAACAACATGGGCAAGGTCGAGGAGATCATGGTCAAAGCAGCTCTGGAGGCCGGGGCGGAAGTCCGGGAGTGCGTGTTCCACAAGTTCAGTCCGCAGGGAGTAAGCGGAGTGGTGGTCATCTCGGAGTCGCATCTGGCAATTCATACCTGGCCTGAGCTGGGATACGCGGCGGTGGATGTATTTACCTGCGGGGAGAGGGTCGATCCATGGGACGCCTGCCGCTTCCTCAAAAACGAATTTCACGCCCGGAACATGACGGCGAAGGAAGTCAAGAGGGGCATCCTACTCGAACCAGCTCATCTGGATGCTGTAAACCAGTAGGAGGGATATTTATTAGTACCTGCTTGCCACCAGGTTAGCGGGCCCTGCCGCCAGAAGGATCAGGGCCCGCTCTCGTTTAAGGGGCCGGCGGGGAATATGGCCGCTCCGGCAGGAAAAGGCCGTGCGGCAAAGAATATATACGGGGTTGCGTTGAGAGGGGGATGGGAAAGATAATGCTGGAAATCCTGGCTCCGTTCAAGGACGAGTTGGCGGCCCAGGAGGCCCTGGTGCGTCAGGCCCTGGCCGCGACCGGGCATACCGCCTCACCCTCCGTGGCAGAGGATTGGAACAGCCTGCAAAAATACATACGGCCCGCGTTGGTTCTTCTGACCAGCAGGTTGTACCAACACCGCCCGGAAGCGGCCGTGCCGCTGGCGGCGGTGCACCAGTTCATTTATCTGGCCGGACGGGTCCATACCGGCGTGGCCGAGGAATGCACCGCCCTCCGGCGCGAGGCCGCGCAAAGTTACCAGTTTCCCGTCCTGGTGGGCGACTACCTGTACGGCCGTTTTTTCACCACCCTTTGCGACGCCGGGCAAAACCATCTCCTGGGCGACCTGGCCCGGGTTATCTGCTCAATGAACGAGGGCGGCATGATGCGGGCCAAGAACGCTCTGGGTCAGGCGGGCTACGACGTGACGGAAATTATCAGGCTGGAAACGGCCGAACTGATCGCCAGTTGCTGCCGCCTGGGCGGCCTGGCCGGCGGGGCTTCCGACCAGGAAGCCCGCCACCTGTATGCCCTCGGTCTGGAACTGGGCATGGCCATCGGCCGCATGGAGCAAGGTTGTTCCTTTTCCGAGGCGGCCATACACCTGCAGCGGGCCGTCAACGAAATGTCGGTCGCCTTTTGCCGCCGATGGGTACCGGGGCACCCGCCCGGGGCCGGTCAGGGTGGGTGGGATCAGTTGGAGCGTTTTATCCGGCTCTTCCTGGCCCCCGGCCCCGGCATCCCCACGGAAGCGGGTCCGGCCGGCGTTATGGCGGGATAGGGGAGATTATGGCGGACGTGGACTGGCAGGGCCGTCGCAAGGAAGAATACGTGCACCGGATGTTTTCGTCGATCGCCGGGCGGTACGACCGGATGAACACGGTGATGAGCCTTTCCCGGGACAAGTACTGGCGGCGCTTCGCCGTGCGGCAGGCCCGGCTTTCGGCCGGGGACAGGGCTCTCGACGTGGCCTGCGGCACGGCCATGCTGGCCCGGGAGATGGCACTGGCGGTGGGGGCCGCCGGACGCGTGGTGGGCGTGGACTTCTGCGCCCCGATGCTGGAAAAGGCCCGGGAGAACCTGGTGCGCTGGGAACTGGCTACCAGGGTCGGCCTGGTGGAGGGCGATGCCATGCGACTGCCCTTTGCCGACGGCGAATTCGCCGGCGCGGTTTCCGGCTTCGCCTTGCGCAACGTTCCCGACATTCCCCAGGTGCTGTCCGAGATGGCCCGCGTGGTGCGTCCCGGCGGCCGGGTGGTGACCCTGGAACTGGCCCGTCCCTGGGTACCGGTGTTCAAACAACTTTATTTCCTCTATTTCGAGGGCCTGGTGCCGCTCCTGGGACGTCTGGGCGAAGGCGGATTCGCGTACGGCTACCTGCCCCGCTCGCTGAAGGGTTTTCCGCACCAGCGCGACCTCGCTGGGATCTTTACCAAAGTGGGATTGCAAGAAGTCAGGTATTTTGAACTCACCGGCGGCATCGTCGCCGTTCACGTGGGAACGGTGGCCTGAACATCCGGCGCATTTGGAGGGAAAGGCGTGGCCTACCGGGACTTGGCCGGGTTCGTACGGAAGCTGGAAGACAAGGGTCTTTTGAAAAGAATAACCGCCGAGGTCGATCCTTACCTGGAGATCGCCGGGATTACCGACCGGGTGGTCAAGAGCGGCGGTCCCGCCCTTTTGTTCGAAAACGTACGGGGGTACGATATTCCCGTTCTGACTAATACGTTCGGGTCGAATGAGCGAATGCTCCTGGCCCTGGAGCGCGAGAACCCGGACGACCTGGGGGAGGAACTGGTATCCTTCCTCCAGCCGGGCGAAATACCGGCGGGGTTTATGGACAAGTTGCGCGCCCTGCCGAAACTGGCGAAGCTGGCCTCCTACGTGCCCAAAACCGTGCGGGGGGGGCCCTGCCAGGAAACGGTGGAAAAGGACGAGCCATCGGTTTCCGGACTGCCGATCCTGACCACCTGGCCCGGGGACGCCGCCCCCTTCGTCACCCTGCCGCTGGTCTTCACCAGGGACCCGGCGGGCGGACAGCGCAACGTGGGCATGTACCGCATGCAGGTGTTCGACTCGCGGACGCTGGGCATGCACTGGCACATTCACAAGGACGGGGCGCGGCACCTCTCGCGGGCGGCCGGGAAAATGCCGGTGGCCGTGGCCATAGGCGCCGATCCGGCCGTGGTCTTCGCCGCCACGTGTCCGTGCCCGCCGGACATCGACGAAATGCTGGTCGCCGGCCTGATCCGCCGGGAAGCGGTCGAGATGACCCGTTGCGTGACGTGCGACCTGGAGGTGCCCGCCCACGCCGAGATAGTGCTGGAAGGCTGGGTCGATCCTGAGGAAACCCGCACCGAGGGCCCTTTCGGCGACCACACCGGCTACTACTCGCCGGCCGGCGAGTATCCGGTTTTCCACCTGTCCTGTGTGACGAGGCGGAAAAAGCCGGTCTACATGGCTACCGTGGTGGGCCGGCCGCCCATGGAGGACGCATTTCTGGGCAAGGCCACGGAACGGCTCTTTTTGCCCGTCATGCGCATGCTGCTGCCGGAGATCGTCGATATCAACATGCCGGTCGAGGGTGTGTTCCACAACCTGGTTCTGGTTTCCGTCAGAAAGGCCTATCCCGGCCACGCCCGCAAGGTAATACACGGCCTGTGGGGGATGGGGCTGATGATGCTGGCCAAGATGATCGTGGTGGTGGATGCCGACGTGGACGTACAGAACCTTTCGGAGGTGGCCTGGCGGGTTCTCGGCAACATCGACGCCCGCCGCGACCTGGTGGTGGCCGACGGCCCGGTGGACGCCCTGGATCATGCCGCCTCCCTACCCCATCTGGGCGCCAGGCTGGGGGTGGACGCCACGCGCAAGTGGGCGTCCGAGGGCTATGCCCGGGAGTGGCCGGACGCAATCGCCATGAGCCGCGAAGTGGTGGAACTGGTCGACCGGAAGTGGCACGGCTATGGGTTTTAAAGTTTTGGGGAAACTCAAAATCTTCCTGAAGATGATCCGGGTGGAACATACGGTCTTCGCCCTGCCCTTTGCCTACGTGGGGGCCCTGTTGGCGCACCGGGCCCCTCCCGGCTGGGTCCAACTGGTCTGGCTGACCCTGGCCATGGTGGGGGCGCGCACGGCGGCCATGTCGCTCAACCGGCTCATCGACCGGCACATCGACGCCCAAAACCCCCGTACCAGCATGCGGGCCCTGCCGCGGGGCCTTCTGTCGGTGGCCGAGGTCTGGGTGTACACCGTATTGGCCTTCGTCCTGCTGGGGGTCAGCGCTTATCACCTGAGCCGGTTGGCTTTCGAGTTG
This sequence comes from Bacillota bacterium, assembly GCA_021800315.1. Taxonomy (GTDB): domain Bacteria; phylum Bacillota; class Desulfotomaculia; order Desulfotomaculales; family JAJYZD01; genus JAJYZD01. The sequence goes on from JAJYZD010000001.1 coordinate 16,169, forward strand.
TTTCCGGTGGCGGTGGCCGTACTCTGGTTTTACTCGTACGTGAAGCGTTTTACCTGGTTGTCCCACCTGGTGCTGGGCGCGGCGGACGGGCTGGCGCCCCTGGGAGCCTGGGTGGCCATAGCGGATGGTTTCGCGTGGGCGGCCTGGCTCCTGTTCGGCGGGGTGATGTTCTGGGTGGCCGGCTTCGATGTTATCTACGCCGTGGACGACTACCATTTCGACCGTCAAAAGAGGCTCCATTCCATTCCGGTGCGCTTCGGGATCCCCAGGGCGCTGGTTATCGCCAGGTGGCTGCACGTTTTGGCGGTGGCTTGCTTCCTTGCCGCCGGGTTTATCTTGCACCTCGGGGTGTTCTACTGGGCCGGGGCCCTTGGCGCCGCCGTCATCCTGGTGCACGAACACCTCCTGGTCACCCCGGAAGACATGTCGCGGGCCGGAGTGGCCTTTTTCAACCTGAACGGCATCTTGAGCGTCCTGATGCTGGTCTTTACCGTGCTGGACGTGCTGGTGCCGGTCAGGCTTTTTTAGAGGATGCCGCGCACCCGGTCAAGCCCCAGACTTTCGGGGCACCCGTCCGCAGGGGGGCGGGTTGGTTGAGAGTGGGTAGGTTACCCCCGAAACCCCCGGTTTTAACCGGGGGTCGGAGAACCGGATGCTAAGCTTTCCGGCTGTAAGCCGGAGGTATCAGCCTGGAGGATTAGGAAATGAAGCAAGTTTACGGGGATGAATGGCTTGCGGGTATTCGGGAGAAAATTCTGGCCGGGGAGCGGCTGGACCGGGCGGACGGCATCGGCCTGTTCGGTCACCCGGACCTGTTGGCCGTGGGCGAACTGGCCGCCCTGGTCAACGCCCGTAAAAACGGCGACCGGGTCCGTTTCATCGTCAACCGGCACGTCAACCCTACCAATGTCTGTGTGAACCTCTGTCCCCTGTGCGCTTTCGGGCGTCCGGCCGGGGCGGCGGACGCCTACACCATGAGCGCGGCCGAGGTGGACGCCAGGGTGGCCGGCGGCGGGGCGGGCATCACCGAGGTGCACATGGTGGCGGGCCTTAATCCCGCCCTGGGTCTGGACTATTACCTGGACCTGGTGGAGCGGGTGCGCCGCTTACGGCCGGGTGTCCTGCAGCAGTCCTTTACCGCCGTGGAAATCGACTTTCTGGCCGCCAGGGAAGGTTTGGGTATCGAAGAGGTGCTGCGGCGCTTCAAGCTGGCCGGCCTCACCTCCCTGCCGGGCGGGGGGGCCGAGGTGTTCAGTCCCCGGGTCCGGGCCCTCGTCTGCCCGAAGAAGATCAGCGGCGAGCGCTGGCTGGAGGTGCACGAGACGGCCCACCGCCTGGGTCTGCCCACCAACGCCACCATGCTCTACGGACATGTGGAAACCATCGGGGAACGGGTGGACCACCTGCTTGACTTACGCGCGTTACAGGACCGTACCGGCGGTTTCCTGGCCTTCATCCCCCTGGCCTTCCATCCCCGCAACACCGCCTTGGCGGGCCAAAACGGATTCCCCGGTCCCACCGGTGTGGACGACTTGCGCATGCTGGCCGGGGCCCGGCTCATCCTGGACAACTTCGACCACGTCAAGGCCTTCTGGATCATGATCGGGCCCAAGCTGGCACAGGTTTCCCTGTCCTTCGGCGTGGACGACCTGGACGGCACGGTGGTGGAGGAACGCATCACCCACGCCGCCGGGGCCGGGACCGAGGAGGGCATCAGCCGGGCCGAACTGGAGCGACTGATCCGCGCCGCCGGCAAAATCCCGGTGGAGCGGGACACCCTGTACAACGCGGTGGGGGAGGCGGTTTAGGTGACCAGAATAAGGCTGGGACAGGTGGATTACATCAACTGTTTGCCCGTGTACCATTCCCTGGAGGAAGGCCCCCTGCCGCTGGACCTGGAACTGGTCAGGGGAACGCCTTCGGCCCTGAATAAGCTGTTTTTTGCCGGTCAGTTGGACTGCACGCCTCTTTCATCCATCGAGTATGCCCGCAACCGCGACCGCTGCGTCATCGTGCCCGGCCTGTGCATCGCCGCGGGCGGAAGGGTGGCCAGCATTCTCCTTTTCAGCCGCCTGCCGGTTACCGAACTGGAGGGTAAAACGGTGGCGCTGACCACGTCTTCGGCCACTTCGGTGGCGATGCTGCGCATTCTCCTCGAACACTATTTTCACGTGGACGTGCACTACGTGAGCGAGGCCCCGGAACTCGGAACCATGCTCTCCAGGGCTGAGGCGGCCCTCCTCATCGGGGATGACGCCCTCCGGGCCCACATCGGCGTCCGGACCTCCCCCGGGGGTGTCATCGTAACCGATCTGGGGGAGACGTGGAAGCAGTTCACCGGCGATCCGTTCGTGTACGCCCTTTGGGTGGTGCGCTCCGCTTTCGCCGTCGAACACCCGCGTCTGACCGGCCGGCTGGCGGCGTCACTCAAGGAGGCCCGGGAGACCGGAGCGGCCGACCTGGCGGTCGTGCGGGCCAAGGCCGTCAAGCGTACCGGGCTGCCGGACGACGTGGTCGAGGACTACTTCCGCACCATCAAACTGGACTTCGATCCCGTCTACCGGCGGGCCCTGACCAACTTTTACGACTGGGCCTACAAGAGCGGTTTGACCGAAGAAAGGGTCCGGCTCGATTAATTTAGCGATTCCCTGCCGGCGCCGGAACGGTGGTAGGAAATGCGACCGAAGGCACCATGACAAGCCCCCGGCTTAAACGGGGGTTGGGAAATCGGACCTAAACCTGGCGGGTGAAAACAACCCTATGACGCACATAGACACCCTGCTGGCCGGGGCTGCGGCCGGGGAGAGGCTTACCCCGGACGAGGGAGTGGCCCTCCTTGCGGAAGCGGGCCTCCTTCAGCTTGGCCGGGCCGCCCACGCGGCCCGGATGCGGCTGCACCCGGAGAAGGCGGTCACCTACGTGGTGGACCGCAACATCAATTACACCAACGTCTGCAAGGTCCGTTGCCGCTTTTGCGCTTTCTGCCGGCCGGAGAACCATCCCGAGGCCTACGTCCTGGCGACGGACGAACTCCTGGCCAAGGTCCGGGAAACCGTGGCGGCCGGCGGCACCGAGCTGTTGATCCAGGGAGGCCTTCATCCCGGCCTGGGGCTCGACTTTTACCTGGACATGCTGCGCGCGGTCAAGGAGCGCTGGAATATCCACATCCACTCCTTTTCCCCGCCGGAAATAGCCCACCTGGCCGACCTCGCCGGTGTGAGCGACCGGGAGGTGCTGGCGGCGCTTAAAGACGCCGGCCTGGACTCCCTGCCGGGGGGAGGGGCGGAAATCCTGGTTGACCGGGTGCGCGACCTGGTCAGCCCGGGCAAGACCGGTACCGGCCGCTGGTTGTCCGTCATGCGCGACGCCCACGCCCTGGGTATGAAGGGCACCGCCACCATGATGTTCGGCCACCTGGAAACTCCGGCCGAGCGGGTGGAGCACATGCTGCGGATCAGGGAACTGCAGGACGCGACCGGCGGCTTTACGGCCTTCATTCCCTGGACCTTTCAGCCGGGCCACACGGTTTTGGGCGGGACGGGGGCCACGGCGCACGAGTATCTGCGTACGCTGGCCCTGGCCCGCCTCTTTCTGGACAACGTGCCCAACCTGCAGGTTTCCTGGGTGACCCAGGGCGCCCGGGTGGCACAGGTGGCTCTTTTCTTCGGAGCCAACGATTTCGGCAGCACGATGCTGGAAGAGAACGTGGTGCGCTCCGCCGGGGTAACCTACCGGATGAGCATGGGGGAGATTCACCGGGTCATCGAGGCGGCCGGTTTCGTCTGGGCCAAGAGGGATACCGGCTACCGGATACTGGAACGGGAAGAAGGTTGATGGCGGGTGCGCGAGGATAGGCCCAACCCCCTGCGGGCGCTGCCGCCGGTGGACGAAGTGCTGCGTCGGGCCGCGCCGGATCTTGCCGCTTGTCCGCGGGTGCTGGCCCGGGAGGCCGCCCGGCGGGCGGTGGAGGAGATGCGCGGCCGGCTGGCGGCCGGGAGGGAGACGGGGGACAGGGAGGACCTGGCCGGGCGGGCCGTGCGGCTGACCCTGGAATACGCGGCCGGCCTTTCCCGTCCCCACTTAAGGCGGGTGATCAACGCCACCGGGGTCGTCCTGCATACCAACCTGGGCCGGTCCCCCCTGGCCGAAGAAGCCCTGGCGGCGGTCACGCGGGTGGCCGGGGGGTACGCCAACCTGGAACTGGATCTGGGCACCGGACGGCGGGGCTCCCGCTACCAGGCTGTGGAAGGTATCCTGACCAGGCTGACCGGGGCCCAGTCGGCCCTGGTTGTGAACAACAACGCGGCGGCGGTGCTGCTGGCGCTGGGTACCCTGGCCGCCGGCCGGGAGGTCGTCGTGTCGCGGGGGCAGTTGGTGGAAATCGGCGGTTCCTTCCGCATTCCGGACGTCATGGCGGCCAGCGGGGCCGTCCTGGTCGAGGCGGGCACCACCAACAAGACCTACCGGGCCGACTACGAGCGGGCCTGCGGGGAGCGCACGGCCCTACTCCTGCAAGTGCACACCAGCAACTACCGGGTGGTCGGGTTCGTGCACGAGACCACCACCCTCGAACTGGTGGAACTGGGACGCGAGCGGGGCCTGCCGGTGATGTGCGACCTGGGCAGCGGCTGCCTGGCCGACCTGGCCGCTTATCAATTGCCCGGTGAACCCACCGTGTCCGAGGTGGTGGCCGCTGGCGCGGACGTGGTCACCTTTTCCGGCGACAAGCTGCTGGGGGGGCCCCAGGCCGGCATCATCGTGGGCCGGCGGGACCTGCTGGAACGGATGAAAAAGAACCCCCTGACCCGCGCCCTGCGCATCGACAAAATGACGGCGGCCGCCCTCGAGGCCACCCTGAGGGTCTACCTGGATCCGGAGCGGGCGCTCGCCGCGATTCCCGTGTTACGCATGCTGACCATGGACCGGGAGACCTTGCGCGGGCTTGCCGGCGGGTTGGCCGCCGCCATAAGCCGCCGGACCGGCCCGGGGCGGGTGGCACTGGTGGAAGGGATCTCCCGGGTGGGGGGCGGAGCCCTGCCCCTGGCGGAACTGCCCGCCGTGCTGGTGGAGTTGACGCCGCCCGGGGTAGGCGCCGCCGAGATGCAGCGGAGGCTCAGGGAAGGGCCGGTGCCGGTGATGGTCCGCGTGCAGGAGGACAGGGTGCTGTTCGACCCGCGGACCCTTTTGCCCGGGGACGGGGAACTGCTGGCCGAACAGGTGGCCCAGGCGATTGGGGGTGACGGGATTTGCGTTCCCTGATCATCGGCACGGCCGGCCACGTGGACCACGGCAAAACGGCCCTGATCCGGGCGCTGACCGGTGTGGACACCGACCGTCTGAAGGAAGAGAAGGAGCGGGGCATCTCCATCGAACTGGGCTTCGCCTCCCTAAGCCTGCCGTCCCTTGGTACGGCAGGCATCGTGGATGTGCCCGGCCACGAGCGGTTTATCCGCCAGATGCTGGCCGGTGTGGGCGGCATCGACCTGGTGCTGCTGGTGGTGGCGGCCGACGAGGGCGTCATGCCCCAGACCCGCGAACACATGGACATCGTGGGCCTCCTGCAGATTACCCGCGGCGTGGTGGCGCTCACCAAGGTAGACCTGGTGGACGACGAGTGGCTGGACCTGGTGCGGGAAGAGGTCGGCGAATACCTCCAGACCACCACCCTGGCCGGCGCCCCGGTGGTGCCGGTTTCGAGCATCACCGGCCGGGGGCTGGACGAACTCCTGGCCGGGATGGACCGGGTCGCCCTTACCGTGCCGGAGCATCCGGCCTCGGGGGCGCCCCGGCTGCCGGTGGACCGGGTTTTCTCCGTCACCGGGTTCGGCACGGTGGTGACCGGTACTCTGGTTGCGGGACGTTTGTCCGTGGGCGACGCGGTGGAGATACTGCCGGAGGGCCTTTCAAGCAAGGTTCGTTCCATGCAGGTACATAACAAAAAGGTGGATGCGGCCTTCGCCGGCCAGCGGGTGGCCGTCAACCTGACCGGCCTGGAAGTGGACGATATCGCCCGGGGCAGCCTTCTGGCATCCCCCGGCCACCTCACGCCCGCCCACCGCCTCGACGTTCACCTGCAACTGCTGGCCAAGGCCGCCCATCCCCTGAAGAACAGGACCAGGGTGCGGGTCCACCTGGGCACGGCCGAACTCCTGGGCCGGGTCCGCCTCCTTGATCGGGAGGAATTCAAACCGGGGGAAGAAGGCTACGTGCAACTGGAGTTGGAGGGCAAGGTCGCGGCGGCCCGGGGGGACCGGTTCGTGGTGCGCTCCTATTCGCCCATGCACACCATCGGCGGCGGTACGGTCGTCGAGAACGGTACGCCCCGCTACCGGCGCTTCAGGCCCGAGGTCATGGAGCAGATCGCCACCCGGGAGCACGGAACTCCGGCCGAGTTGGTGGCCCAGCACCTGGCCGGCTTGAAGGTGCCGGCGGGAGCGGGGGACATAGCCGGGGACTGCGGGCTCTCAGCCGAAGTGACCGGGGAAACCCTGGCCTTCCTTGCGGCCGGCGACCGGGCGGTGGCCATGGAAGGGCTTTACCTGGACCAGGCCCGCTTTGCGGCCCTGGTCGAGACCATGACCGTAAAGCTTTCCGCCTACCAGGCGGACTACCCTTTGCGCGAGGGCATGCCCCGGGAGGAACTGCGCTCCCGCGTTTTCACGGGCTGGCCCGCCAAGCCGTTCGCCGCCGTGCTGGAGGAGGCGGCCCGGCGCGGGGCGGTGGTTTTGAGCGCCAAGGCGGCGCACCTGCCGGGCTTCGTACCCGGCACCGCCATGCGGGAGACCGGGGAACGGGCCGCCGGCCTGGTCAGGGAGGGCGGGTTTTTGCCGCCCGGCTGGGAGGCGGTGCTAAAGGAATTGAACCTGGCGCCCGAACCGGGCTCCGAACTCCTCCAGCTTTTGCTGCGCGAGGGACTGCTGGTCAAGATAGCCGACGATGCTTACTGGCACCGGGAGACCCTTGGCGAGGCCAGGGACCTGGTGACCGGTCACCTGCGGGAAAAGGGGGAGATCACCGTGGGCGCCCTGCGCGACCTGCTGGGCACCTCCCGGCGCTTTGCCCTGCCTTTGCTGGAATACTTCGACCGGGAGCGCCTGACCCGGCGCGTGGGCGACGTCCGGGTGCCCGGGCGCGCCCTGGGCTAGGGCCACAGCCACAATCCGGTCACCGGATCCCTTTGCCGCACCGGAGCCGGGGCGTGGTTCCACTCGGAGACGGCGAACTCGCAGGCGAAGACCGTGCAGCCGTTGACCAGGTGCCCGCCGAAAGCGCGGCCGGTCCGGTCGGCCAGGACCACGTGGGCGTGGACGAAGGGCCGCCCGTCCTTCAGGGAGACGTTGCCGGCCAGGGTCAGGAGTTCCACTTCGTCATCGAAGGCGACCTCGTGATAGACCTGCTCCTTCTGGTCGTAGAAGGCCACGACGGCCCGCGACAGCGCGCCCAGGGCCCGCACCCCGCCGTGCTGAATGTGGTTTTGTTCGCAGAACCCGGTAAGGGACGCCAGAAGGTCCGATCCGTGGGGCAGCCTGCCCGTGAACCGGCGCTCGTCCGGTTGATCCGTAGCCAAAAGCGTTCACTCCGTTTATACTGAATTCCGACGCGTCTTTACCTGGCGGGACCGGTTGTCAACCGGTCCCGTCCGCTAAAGAATGCCTTGCCATTATCTTCTCCACCATGGCGACGATTCCTGCGAAAATGCCGAAAACCCCCTTGATGCCCAGGTTGTCGGCGGCGGTAAGGTCGAAAAAGACGTTCAGGCGCACCGCGCCGTTTTCCAGGCGGCTGTATGAAATCAAAACGGGAACCTTCGGCAGCGGGTGCAGGACGACGGATAGGTCGCACGCCGCGATACCGGACGGCCGGCCGCCGAAAACAAGCAACAGGCATTCCAGGAGTTCGGGGTCCATGGCAGCGAGTTCGTGCAGACTCTTTTCGCATCTCTGTTCGAAAAGCGGGTTCCACGTATCCCCGCCTTCCAGTTCCCGGAAAGGAACCCACTCGCCCAGGGGGTCGCGGCCCGGGCTTTCCAGGACATAGTTGACGAGAGGCATAATGACCCAGGGGTTGATGTGGCACTCGGACGTGATTCGGCCATCGTAATGGATGAAGTAGGGCTTGCCCAGGCACTTTATGGTCATCCCGCCGGCCTTGAGAGTGGCGCCCAGCCTTGGGGCGGCCAGGGAAAAGTCTACCGTACCGATTTCCCCGCCGAACCTGGCCAGGCATGCCGCCAGTTGCTGCTCCGCGGAGACGCCCGGCTTTTCGACTTTTACCTCCAGCTGTTTGGTTAGGCCCAAGTCCAGGCCGGGGCAGTCCGCCGGGCGCTTTTCACCTTTTATCACCGCGGCGGCGAAGGCCAGGCAGGACGGCAGCCGGCACTCCCGGCAGTTTGACCTGGGGAGCAGCCGGTAAAGGTCCAGGGGGTTTTTGATGGTGGGCACCGGGACATTACTCCTCTCCCGAACGAAAAATCAATCCGATTCCAGGCCGGCCTTCAGTTTTCCCAGCAGTTCTGTAAGGATTTCCTTTTCCTGGTTGCTGGGGGCCGACATCACCTTGCCGATAAAGGCGGTGTGAATGGGCAGAAAGTACTCCATAAGCCAGCGGGCCTTGTCCGTGAGATAGACCCGGAGCACCCTCCGGTCGGACGGGTCGTCTTCGCGAAACACCAGGTCGTCTTTCTCCAACCGCTCGATGAGGCCGGTGACGTTGGCACTGGATACCAGCACCTTCGTACTCAGCTCTGCTTGAATCAAACCGCCGCCAGCCAGGTAAAGCTGGACCAGGGCGTTGAACTTGGGCCAGGACAGACCGTACCGGGCAAAATGTACGGCGAAGGCGTCCTCCAGGGCGTCCCAGGTCTGGGTCATCTCCATGAGAGACCTGGTGGCGAGGTAGCGGTTGACCGGGTCACCATTCTCCGCCAATCCGTACCGCCTCCCGTCGATATCGTTAATATATTAACGTTATTGTAAATATTTTTTCGTTAGGAATTTTCTTTTTTCTGTCTTCCATATATGTAATAATAATACATCTGCCATCTAAAAGAAGGATGTCGGCTGTAGATAGAATCAGTAGCAGATGAGTGATCATGAAAGATTTACCAAGGAAATGTTCAAGCAAATAATTCGGGACCACTGGCCCGATTTTGTTAAGCGGTATCCCCGCTACCAGGCAGTTTCTTACGTTATCGAGAAGATGCTTGGTTGCGGAGATCCGGCTAACGGGTATGCGGAGCATATGTGCCCGGATTGTTTGCAGTCACATAAGGTGCCTATCAGTTGCAAGACGAAATTCTGTTTGTCTTGTGCCAGGGCTCATTTGGAGCAATGGGTCAGTGAGATAGAGGCTAGACTTTTTGAGGGCGTAGATTATCGCCATTTTGTCTTAACCGTGCCAGAGCAGCTACGTATCTCCTTTTATAAGGAGCAAAAACTGCTCGACAAACTAATTAAGACAGGGTTAGTAATGATTAAGGATGTGTTGGACACATATTTTCGGGATTCTATAGGAGCGGGATATATTGTTGTGTTGCAGACTGGGGGTAGATCAGGTAGTTATAATCCCCATCTCCATATTATGATGACGTCTGGTGGCTTAAATAGTAATAACGAATGGGTTGATATAAAATACCTTCCTTTGAGCCTACTCCACAAAAAGTGGCAGTATCATCTATTTGAGATGATTAAGAGGTAAGTCGAACGGGCTAAGGGCCTCATTGATAAACTATATCGCCAGTACCCCAAGGGGATTGTTGCCCATCTTGAGATGGGGGTAGTGCCCAAGAAAAACCAGCTGGCAAACTATTTGGTCAAATATGTGGAAAGTCCGCCGATTGCCATGTCAAGGATCATCAGATATGACGGAGATAAGGTAACGTACTGGTATAAGGATCATAGGAGCAATCAAAGAGAAGTAATCGAAATCTCGGTATTCGATTTTATTGGTCGAATGGTTCAGCATATCTTGCCTTGGGGCTTTAAGCAAGTGAGGTATTATGGTTTGCATGCCACTTGCAAAGCATCCAAAGTCAGGGAAATCTTGAAGGGAGCATTGGCTAAGCTGGTGTTCCGGAAAGGTTGAAGAAGTAGTACGCGAAATAAAGCGATACAGCTATCGTCAAGGCGTAATGAAGATTACCGGTAAGGATCCCTTGCGTTGCAAGATATGTGGACGTGAAATGCGCTTGTCTCTGATTTTTCACCCAAAGTACGGAATTCTTTGCGAGAGATCAAGGAAGTTGGTGGTTGGAACACATGGACCGTAAGAAAGGGAACCAGGAGTGGCTTGAGGAACTGACCGAGTTCGAACGGGCGATCTTAGGAATAGGGGAAGAGACTTATTACAATTATCGTTGCCCCCAGTGTGGCTATGAACAAGAGGTGCCAGACTTTGTGGTAGACGAATTCGCTGCCTATGATGAGTTGCCCCCTGGGGTCATGCCGGAGTTGGAATGCGGCAACTGTGGTGGTACGTTGAAGTGCGTTGATTAAAAAGTCGCCGAACGTAGTGAGTCGTTAATTTAATCATGGTCTGGATGGTCGCCAACTAAATGGAAGTACTTAGTTGGTACCGCATTGATTGGCTCAGGTGGAGGGATGGGCCTGTCGTATTCAATAGCCAATGTAGGACCCGATACAAATTGCTCATCGAAGATTTGTGTCAGTATTGCCCTGCCCAGTACTTCGCTTGCTAGCGAGGGAAAGGCATTCCCAATTTGTTTCTGAACCGAACCACGCTTTCCGGAAAATATTACGTCATCTGGAAATGTCTGAAGCCTAGCCATCTCTTTGACGCTTAAGAGACGATTCTCCCAATGAAAAGGACCGACAGATGGTCCTGGCTGAGCCTGAATAGTCCAGGACACTTTGTTTTTTGCTAATTTTAGAAGGAAATTCCAATACCTTGTTCTCCAGCCGAACAAGGACAAACCGCCCTTTCTTCTTGTGTGCCAAAGATAATTCTCGCCCTCTGGGATTGACGGCAACAAATCTGCCCACTTACCCCTGACTCGCAGATCTTCTGCTGGCTCAGTTAAGTCATCGCGACCAATTGCATCCCAAGCAGTGATGTACAAATTTTGCCCTCTCTCATTTTCGGTATCATCTGGAGGGAAATGAGTAGAAGGCGGAAATTCAAAAACCCGTCCGCCAATATGGCCTACTAAGACAAACCTCTGCCTACTTTGAGGCACACCAAAGTCGGCTGTGTTAATAACTTTCCACGACAGTGAATAATTAGTTCCATTTTGCCTATTGATCTCCTCAGTCAGCTGCCTAAGTAGTACGAATCCGTCTTCTTTCCCGGAATAGTTAATTCCGTGTACGTTTTCCAAGACAAACACCGTAGGCAATAACTCTGATACGCAGCGCATATAAGCCCCAAGAGTATTGGAACGATCATCATCGAGCCGTCCCGAGTCACCACTATACCAATACCCTGACTTGGAAAATGGTTGACACGGAGGCCCCCCGACAAGGAGATCTATTTCGTCTCTTCTTAAATAGCCGGTATCAAGTATTTCTCTGGAAGTTGTGTCATGAATGTCCTTATTGATAACGGGCCATTGTCGATTCCTGGAAACTGTAGCACAACAGTCACTATCTATCTCCAGGCCAACACACGGCTCGAATCCTGCAGCCTCAAATCCATAGTCGAGGCCACCGGCGCCGGTGAACAAACTAACCATTCTATACGGCACAGCAAAAACTCCTTTATATCTCAGGATCATATACTTCTTTCATCTGTTTTCTGTTCACTGCTGCAATGATGTCTGAAATCCCTCGATCAACAATGCGATCAAAAACGGTCGGCCACGGAGTGGTATCATCTTTGATGGAGATATGGACATTAACCTCAGCATTGGCGCCGGTTCCCCATGCCCTTAATCCTATACCAGGTGTGCGTTGGGGCATATTGTGCAAGACAGCAATTGCCTTTCTTGCAGAAATCACATGAAACGGGTTATGTGCGACAGCCTTCTTGATTTCTGGCCAGTACTTCTTCACCATAGAAAAGATGAAACGATCCTCGGCATCTGTAACCAATGAACCGGCGTTTCTATTGAGTAGATCCCAAACAATACGCTCGTTGCTGTCAAGCAAGGATGGTACCAGGTGGTCGAGTAGACCAAGTAATAAATAGTCAACAGACACCGCATAGAGAAGATCTGGCACAGAATTAAGCGCTGCATGCGCTTTGTATGCGGGTATTGGAATGCAATCCTCTGGATCCAAGATGACCAGCTTTCTCGCCTGCTCAAAACGAGTGCCAGCGTTCTTGATATTTATGGGCAGCTTCATGTCTCCATCTCTTATGGTAAAGTCAACCAGCGAATGTGACGTCTCCCTTTCATCTGTATAATAAAGCCCATGACGATTTGCGGATAAATCGTCAAGCAAATCTAAAAAGCGCTGCTCAGTGATGGTGGCGGGGAACAATTTGGTGATCGGGGTTTCGGCAGAACCGAGTTTCTCGCGTTCTGCCAATAAAGCAATAAATCCCCAATCTTTGGCTCGTTCAACGAACCTCTTACTGTTCTTTAGCGTATGGTTGCTCGAATTATATATAACTCTAGCAGCATCATCGTCCGTAAGTCCATTGAGTATGGCCAAGTACCCACGCGCTAACGCAACAGCCTCCCATCGGCTGTCACCTATTATACTGATTAGCGCATTAGCGGCTTCTTGATCTGTGTACGCCACGTTTGCCATCCGATATCCCCTCTCGCTTGCCAGATTCCCATGGAAAAGCACAGCTGTCCAGGCCTTAGCAGACGAAAGTGCCTCCCGACTGCCAGTTGCCTGTTCTTGATAACATTTGAGTTACTCAGAAAAGGCCACCTTCAAACATTCTGTTGATGGTCTAACGCTAGAAGAAACTTGATGAGCCTCGATAACCAGGCCACTGTTTGCCTTCGTCTGGGCGAATGTGCGATATTAAGGCCCACCGACGCAGCCTACTATTATAGTAATAATACTTTGTATGTATGATTCTGCTGCGAAAACCCTTTCGCCTACGTACCAGCTACACGATATGGGGCGCCGGCCGCCTGCCCGCCGCTAACCATGGCATATGCTTCAGGCAAATCGTACTTTTGGCAGTGAAATCATGTATTCTGACCTACTCAAATGCTAATGCCCCGCCTGCCTCCTATGCGTCTCCATCCACAGATGACTTGTCTGGCATCTTCGACATTCCGAGCATTTTTCCCTCCTGTATGTTGTATCTTGAGATAAAATTTTTTCTATACCAAGGGGTGCCCCCGGGTAGGAAAATCGCTTATCGGTGCAACAGTCCCAGGGCGCCGATGGAACAGGCCCATTTTCGGCTTGCAGTTAAAGGGCGTGCCCTCTCGTCGGCTTGGGGGAGTAAAAAACAAGGCCGTGTCAAAACATTTTCCAAGGAGCTTGGCGTGCTATAAGGATTGTGGGTATATGCACCGTATCACCTATCGGTTGGCGGACAATTAATTAGTTTGGGGTGGGAGTTAATGTATAGATTTATTAACAGTGGCTGAGCCTGTCAAAGGTGTTGTTTAGGTGCCTGCGGAGTCTATGTCCGTCCCAGTGCCCCGAGAGTTCCCGCTCTCCGGCTTACGCGGCCGTTCCATTCCCCATCGTCCGGCGGGAAGAGCATGTCTCCCGGCCGGGAAGAACGGGATCACCGCTGGCTTTCCCGGCTTATTTTTGGTATTATGACCAAGGGAGTGCGGCGGGGCAGGGGGAAGCCCGGGAAACCCCGGGGATGATTCCGTCATACAAGAGGAGGATAGCCATGACCAAAGAGATCGCTCTGAAATACGGTTGCAACCCGCACCAGAAGCCGGCGAGGATTTTCGCCGAAAACGGTGAACTACCCCTTGAAGTCTTAAACGGAAAACCAGGCTACATAAACTTTATGGACGCTCTCAATTCCTGGCAGTTGGTCAGGGAACTGAAGTCCGCCCTGGGGCTTCCCGCGGCCGCTTCCTTCAAGCATGTAAGCCCGGCGGGAGCCGGGGTAGGGCTGCCGCTTTCCGAAAGACTCCGGAAGGCTTATTTCGTTGAGGATTTGGAGTTGAGTCCGCTGGCCGCCGCGTACGCCAGGGCCAGGGGCGCCGACCGCATTTCTTCCTTCGGAGACTGGATCGCGCTCTCCGACGAGGTGGATGAGTCGACCGCCCTGTTGATCAAGGGGGAAGTGTCGGACGGCATCATAGCTCCCGGGTATTCCGCCGGGGCGCTGGAAATCCTCGGGGGAAAACGTAACGGCGGCTACAATATCGTCAGGATCGACCCGGATTACGAGCCGGACACCCTGGACACCAGGAAGATTTTCGGGATTGTTTTCGAACAGCGAAGAAATAGCGTTATTCCGGCGGCCGACCTGCTGGAAAACATCGTGACCCGGAACAAGGACCTTCCCGCGGAAGCCATCCGCGATCTGGTTATAGCCATGATAACCCTGAAGTACACGCAGTCCAATTCGGTTTGTTTCGTTGTCGACGGGCAGGTTATCGGCAACGGCGCTGGTCAGCAATCCCGAATCCACTGCACCCGCCTGGCCGGGGAAAAGGCGGACCTCTGGTTTCTCCGCCAGCATCCCGCGGTGTTGGCACTTCAGTTCAAGGACGGTATTTCCAAAACGGATAAGGATATCGCCATCGACGAGTTCCTGCGGGGTAATTGGGCGGAAACGGAGGACGGCGGCGACGTGTTCGCCACCGTTCCCAGGCCTCTGACCGGGGCAGAAAAGGCCGGTTGGGTGAAAAACATGGCTAACGTCGCCCTTGGGTCCGACGCTTTCTTTCCCCAGAGGGATAACATCGATCGCGCTCAAAAAAGCGGAGTTAAATACATCGTCCAACCCGGCGGTTCCATCCGGGATGACAAGGTGGTAAGGGCCTGCGACGAATACGGAATGGTGATGGCGTTTTCCGGCACGCGGTTGTTCCATCACTGACCCGGGGGCCGTCCACCGGGTCCGGACTCCGTCAAGTAGGAGTAGACAAGGCGGGATGACCCGCCTTGTCTACTCCTGCCTGTTGCGCATGTTCTGCTGGTGCACCTGGTACTGGGGTTCCTTCGACTCGATCCGGTTGATCCGTCCCCGCATGCCCTGGACGATCCCGTCCAACTGCTGGCCGTACTGGGAAAACATCCGCCGGGCCTGATCGTCGTCGCTCTCCAAGGCGAAATTCTTTACGTTGGCGGCGCAGGCTTCGAGCGAGTTCAGAGTGGAATGCATCCTTTCGCCCACGGTCAAGGTCAATCCCTCCTTTCTTCCAAGGTAGCTTGCCCCTTGCGCGGCAAAATATCGGTGGTGCACCGTTATAGGGAAGGCCGAGGTGTTTTTATTGCCCGAACTGGAGCAGTTGATCCTGGAAATCATCCGGCGGCAGGGGCCGCTGACCTTCGCCCGCTACATGGAGGCGGCCCTTTACCATCCTGACCTCGGTTACTACATGCGGGATCGCGAGCGGTTCGGGATCGACGGCGACTTCGTCACCGCGCCGACGTTGTCACCTATTTTAGGCCGCGCCCTGGCCGAGACGGTCTATGACGCCTGGTGCGGCCTGGGCCGGGGTAACTTACGCCTGGTGGAATACGGGCCGGGGCGGGGGGAAATGATGCGGGATATCCTGGCCTGCCTGGCGGCGGAGTACCCGGAACTTTACCGGGGTCTGGAAGTTGTGCTGGTTGAGGTGAGCCCCTCCCTGGCCGCCAGCCAGCGGCGGACCCTGGCTCACGTTACGCCGGGCAAGGTGACTTGGTCCGGGGAGCCGGACTGTGCGCGGGATACCGTGGTGCTGGCCAACGAATTCGTGGACGCCCTGCCTTTGCACCGGGTCAGGATGGAGCCCGGAGGCCTGGTGGAACTCTATGTGGGGGAGAAGGAGGGCCGGCTGGCCTGGGTGGCGGGACCTCCTTCCAGCCCGGAGGTGGCCGGGTTTTGGGCGCAGACGGGACTTGTCCCGCCCGAAGGTCAGTCAGCCGAGGTTTGTACGGCGGCCGGGGAATGGCTCGCCCAAACCGCCCGCTGGGTGGATCGCGGTTTTCTCCTGGTTGTGGACTACGGCCTGGAGGCGGCCGGCCTTTTCTCCCCGGCCCGGGCCGGCGGCACCGTACGTTGTTTTGCGCGGCACCGGTTGGTCGAAGACCCCTTGCTGCATCCGGGGCGACAGGATATCACGGCCCACGTCAATTTCAGCGCCCTGGCCCGTCTGGGGGAGCGGTCCTTCGGACCGGCGGCCGGTTACGCCACCCAGGGGCGTTTTATCCTGCACTCGGGGATCATGGAAAAGCTGGCGCGGGGGGACAGCTTCGTCTTCGATCCGGCCCGCCACCGCCTGGCGGAGGAACTCAAGATGCTGACCCTGCCGGGGGGGATGGGGGAAATATTCAAGGTGATGGCCTTTTACCGGGGGGATGGCCGGGCGCCGGTCCTGCGGGGGATGGCGGGGACCCGTTGGCCGGTTTGAGAAAGGGCCGGATTAGCACCCCGGGCGGCGGCAGGTCTCGGAAACAGGTTGACGGGCCCGGCCGGTGAGAGCGGATACGCGCCTTGGGAGTAGGAACCGGAAACCCCGGAATTTCAGCAAGAGCCGGACACCCAGCAGGTTGAGGACGTGTTCGTGAAGCCTCCCCGTCCTGAAGGGCGGAGCTTCCACCCTCTGCTGCGAGGCACCTCCGCCTTTTTGAGGGGCTGGAGGTGGACCTTATGGCTTCATGGTCCTGGAGTTACGCCGCAAGTTTGCTCTACGAGAGAGCAGTTCTTTCGGCATGCGAAACGTTTCGCATAGGACCGGTCTCTTGGGAATCGGTTTTACGTGGCAGCCCTGGTGACCCGCCATAACCCCATACCGATTGTTAAGGAGCTACTATTATGATATACCTGGGTGATAGTGCTGTCAATAAGGCCAAAGGTATTTTTTTGAAAATATTTTCGCCTTTCATCTCCTCCCTAAAGGGAGGAGACTTCTCGGCGAGTATGTTAAATGGCACTGGGGATGGTCAGTCCGTCAGTCTGGTCAGTCAGGAAAAAGTACTATACAGCGCATAGCACTGCGATAGCATTTCCCCGGGGAAACCCCGTTTTCTACCCGAGCACGGGCTCTGTACCATCCGCGCTGGATGCTACACCTATATACTTCGACGGCGAGCGGTGAATCCATCATGGCCGAAGGTCGCTTTTCCCAGTGCCAAATAAGTGTTAGCTAACAATCACCATTGGTGATGAAACTGCCGTGTGCAGCATCGTCTGTCTGCTCGTCCACCACTCCCGAAAATATCTGGATCTTTGTCCGCCACGTAAGGGAAGACGGTATTCTCAGCGTATCTTCTTCATTGCGCGATTGACTTCGTTGATGTAGAAATATTCCGGATCGAACTTCCTGCCACCCGTGTCTTTTTCCGCCCATTCGAGATACTCGTCGTGCTCGGGGTGCTCGGGATCGCCGATAGCCAAAAGAAAATCCTCGTATCCGGGAACGCCCCCGACATCTTCCGGCGGCCTTGACCGTTCGCCTCCTATGCACAGCGGATAATGTTGTCCCTCCTCGGGCGACACTACTTCCTCCAGCACTACATCATGCTCCCAATTATCCCCAAAATCATAGGTGTAGACACATTGTTTGCGCTCACCAAAGAGGTCTGCGATTTTCAATCTTTTGGGATTCAGTTGCTTCAGACCCCCATATATCTCCCCCGGAGCGTAATCCGGATCGGGAAGATCAACCACAACGTCCCCAAAATGAAAATTGAAAAGGTGGTAATCCTGCCAGCCAAAGGCCGCCTGAATGATCTTGTGAAGCTTGTAAAAGGTAATGTCCTCCGGCACCAGAATGCGCCTCCAGATTTGTGGTTCAATCTCCTTCAACGTTATCTTGAACTGATACACCAATGTCTCCCCCTCTAATTATGCTCATATTCGCGCTGTATGGCCCGCGAAGCCCGGTGATAATAGTGTGGCCTGGTGTGGCCATGCGCCCTGGAGCCTTCTGCGTGGCAATACGCCCCTTCCGGGCACCATGGTCAGCGCCCTCACCCACGCTACGGTCACCCCATATCCCTGAACACGTACTTCAGCGGCGTGTCCCCAGATCCTGGGGGCGCTGCTTACGTACGGCCCCTGCCCCATGTAGAAAACCGCGATGCCGGCGTACTGGTAGCTCATCTGCAGCATGGTCTGCCGGTTCGTCCATCACCAGGGTGAAAGTCCGGATCCGGCACCGCAACGCCGGTGAACGTCGTGCCGATGCCCTTGAAGGCCCGGGTAAACATGAGGCTGCCCGCCGCGTGGGGTAATCCGGGGAGGCGGCGATGGCCGAATGGACGCCGTACCGCTCCATCAACGCGTCGGAACGCTCCGCGTTCCGGTAGGTGTTCTCCGCCTGGCGGTCAAGGATGAACCGATCCGGCGGCCCCCCCTCGGCGACGGCCTCCTGCGCGCCCATTAACCCAATGATCGGCCGGCTCCAACACCTCAATCTTGCGAAAATCATCCCGAAAAATAAACGGTAACGCATCATGCAATGAAGTTATTTTCATAACGATAGTCAATGGAGCATAGGCCGTTTCCGTTTTATTCTGTTGGTCGGCCACAAGATATATGTCCCCAGAACTATCTACATCTTCAATCTCACCCCCCTGAACCTCTTCTGCAAATGCGGAAACTCCTGCTGCAACAGTCTCGAGGACCGTCCCTTGAGGTATTGGAGAACCTGCGCCACCGACAGCGCTGGCCGACTGGACATCAGCAGGTGGATGTGGTCCTTGCACACATTCCCCTTGATTATGGTGATGTCCCGAGCCCCGCAGCACTGCCGGATGATCTCCCTCGCCCGTAGGGCTACCTCCCCAACCAGAACCTGGTACCGGTACCTGGTCGTCCACAAAATGTGGTATTCCAGATTGTAGACCGTATGGCTGCCATGCCGGTACTCCATCCACCACCGCCTCCCCCATCCATACTATGGCAGGCGGTCCAGGCTTGTCAACGTGTCAACGTGCTAAAGCTGTTCGCCTAAAGGTGAAGGTATCAGACCTGTCGTTTTAAAAATAAATGGAACTTCAGCAACAGGGGGTCCTTCTTCCCGCCGGTACCCCCACACTCCCTGAGTCGCGTTCAACTGGCCC
The DNA here is from genome assembly GCA_021800315.1 of Bacillota bacterium. GTDB lineage: Bacteria > Bacillota > Desulfotomaculia > Desulfotomaculales > JAJYZD01 > JAJYZD01. Next base: position 35,287 of record JAJYZD010000001.1, read on the forward strand.
CGCCTTCACGGTGAGCCCGTGGGAAAAGGCATCGAAACGGGGACCAAGATATCCTCGATGTTGAACAAAACAAACTCAGTTTTCACCGTATCCCCTCTGTCTCCCCGCCAGAGTTTTCTGGCACTCACGTACCGCGCCGGTAGAGCCCTTCGAAGGGGCGTAGACGTAGGGTTTGTTGTGCCTTTTGCAGATGGCCTCAATGTCCGGTATGCGGTGGCTCATCATTTCAGTGACGATCACTACGATGTCCGAACTGCGGACCTTGCTTTCGATGCTCTTTCCCGTGCCGCCCTGAAAGCCGGACTCCCAGAGAAATTCCGCCCCCCGGCGGGTAAAGTTGCGGTGAAACGCATCCCGGTAAAGGTCGCCCCCGACGACCAGCACCACCCGGCCTGAAAGGATCGGGTCCCCGATCTCCAGAGCCGGTTTCTCCCTTCTTTCCTGCCGATGCACCGTTTCTCGGGTTTTCTCGCGGAATGGAGAGTCGTCGAACTTCCAGGCCACCCTGGCGCTGTGCAGTTCGCCGCAGGGGTAGGCCACCTCAACCTGGTCTCCTTCTCTTAAGTTCAGTGTTTTTACGTCTTTTGGATTGAGGGTAATCGCCGTACCCTCTTTCTCGCTGTAGACGAACCACTCGCCGTTATGGTGGTAAACTGGTCCCATCGTCGACTCGCGCTGACTGGTGTGGCCCAGTCCGACTTTTTCTATGACCGCGAACTCGTAGAGCTGCGACCCATGGATTATGTCCAGGGGAACTGCGGAGACGATGTCCCTGTGCTCAATCTGTAGGTTCCTGACCCACACCTCGGGAACAAAAACGTCATCACCCGCCGGGTTATAAATTGTTCCTCCCTTGGGCAGGCGGGTAAATTCGCCAACGACCCTGCCGGGGATGTCGTCCTCGTATTCTCCGTCCAATGTCTGGTCCGTAGGCTCTGTTCCCTCTACCTCGTCATTGTCGTATTCCCCTGGTCGTGACTTATCATATTCGGCGTCCTCGGATAGGCCGAGTGTTTTAAAAAACACACTCCGGTATTTTTGTAAAGCAGCAACGAGTTCCTGCAAAGACTCCAGGTCCTCCATAAACAGCTTTCTATACAGTTCCCCGCCTGGTTCTTCCATCTTAGACCGAAGTTCCTCGATTGTCTGCTGAACAAGGACCGTCAGTTTCGCGTAAGTTACCCCGGGCATCGGCAACACCTTCTCCCCTTTTGCTTAATAACCTTGCCCGAATTGCTTGTTCCATTCCGGGGCTACTATGCGCTGTCCAGTTACCCCGTCTGACTCGTTGCCGGCAAGGTACACGGCAGACGGCACAATGATCTCCGGCTTAAGCAGGCTGTGGCGGATCTTTTCCGGCATGCCTTCCGGAATCATTCCCGTCTCCGTGGCTCCTTATCAGATCACTGCCGGCCGCAATATTTCTTGTATTTTCTCCCGCTGCCGCACCGGCCCACCGGACCGACCGGCCAGGGACAGGGTGGGCCGCAACAAACCCTGTCCTGCGGGAATACTTGGCCACGATACCGTCCTCGTATTCCAACAAGTCAAGTCCATCACCCGTATCCCCCATCATAAAAGAGTATTTGACCGGCAAAAGCCGTTTCTCTGTCAGTCAAAGCCGGTAGGAGGAGGCGGTCAGCCCCCACCCACAACCGTACGGATCGTTCGGTATCGGCGGTTCACCATACTTACCCAGGCATGACCACATGGCTAATGTGATGATGTGCGATTCGTGCTGTGGCTCATTAGACCCTCGCTTGCAGTCGTCCGGGCTTTACCCCTTGGCCAAGTCAATTTATCTGGGTCTTGGGTAATCCTTTGAGAAAAATGGCCTCTCTTATATGACCACAGAACGAGCCAGAAATAAATGAGGGCCAATAGAGCCTCGAAAGACCATACTTCATCAGCTGATTTAAACCGCCACCGCTGTTGCCACCAGCAGCGAGATTTGGAAGTACGTCCCGGAAATAAGCAAGCCATTCGTTCTTGGCAGGGCTCTGGATGACGTAAGGAGTTGTAATGACTATGGAATAGCGATAACGGTCATTAAGCGGGGGCACAACCCTAACAAACCACAGCTCGCCTTTCTCCCCGGTGTAGCCGGCAGGTACAAAGCAAGTTTCCACTCTCTCCGAAATTAACTCCCTTAATATCACGTACTTGCCTGCTAGGCCGCAGTGCTCATAAATGCCCATTCGCGAAGCCTGCATGATGTCAATCACATCAAGCATAAAGTCGGTTCCTTTCGGCGGAAATAGCATCAGAACTTCAAATGTATCGATTAGGCAAGTAGCAACGGTTTCCTTATCGGGCCCAAAAGGGACGTCGAAACATAACCAACAAGTAAAATAGCTTTTCGTAAGTGGACTCCAGCGAGGACCACGGGGCATATATCTTTTGGTCGCGATGTCAGCTATTTGGCGACACTCTTCCAGGGCCGCCAGGCCAAGAATATTCTCGCAATAATGGGATACCATATTTTGAGCCGAAATATAGCAAGCATGTAGCGGATCATGCCCCATCTTTACTAATTTATCAACCGATTTTACATCCTTAGAATTAAAGAAATCGGACAGCTGGGTTACCTTTTCTCTGCGGGTGCAAAGGTTGTTTTTTCGAATTTCGGATATAACTTTACTTGATAACCTACCCATATCTCAATTCCTCCGTCAAAACAAGCGAGCATCGTTTCGACAACGTCCCGCACCTTGTCATAGCGTGGAATACCCATTGAAGTGGTTACCCTATTGGTCTGAATCAAGTGAAAATACCCGGCCTGGACGTTCCACAGTTTCCGCATTCCGGGCTGGGGACGCCACCCGGAAAGCTCCCCGGTGGCTGAGCCACGCCGTGCGGAAAATCAAGATCAGACCCATGTAGTCGATACGAAGATCCATTACGCACGCTCCCCGTGTCTCCTCTTGCTTGTAGTGCCCTAAGACGGCCGGTTAGTGAACCATGTACAGTAATCTTGCACCGG
>JAJYZD010000127.1 GCA_021800315.1 Bacillota bacterium
CCGTGGTCGATGTGGGCTATGATGCAAAAGTTACGGATGCCGTCGGTCGGTTTACTAAAATCTTGCATTGCCGTCCTGCCTTCTATGCCAAGTCCCCGGCCCGGCCGGGACGTGCCTTTGGAACATGGTGAACCAATCTATTATTATATGATTCTTCCCCCGGCGGGTCAACTTTTTTTCCCGCCGGGGGGAGACGAAAACGCCAGACAAAGCCGTTCGCGAAATCCGGGGGGAATTCACCGGGCAAATAGACCAGCCGACTCTTGATCGGGAACCTGGAGATGGAAGAACGGGGATCCGGGGGACGATGACCGGGGTCGCCCGAAATACGGAAAGCAATGGAAGTCGGGGAAATTGGGATACAGGGAAATTGTCCCTGCCGGCTCCCTTGCGCCTAACGATCCCCCGCAATACTATTGAGCAGCTTTATCCGCTGGTCCCGGTAAAACCGCCTCATTTCCTGTAAATCAAGCGACTTTAACAACCTCACCGGCACACTGTCGATCTTATCCGCTTCCTGAATGGCTACTGCCAGCCAATACTTATCCAGTCCCGTATCTTTCATTGCAGCCCAATTTACCATTTCTGAAAAATCAAAATATTCCTTGGACAGGAAAAACACATCGATAAAATCACGGGTCGCAGCCCGTCCAAAGAGGGCCAGCAGCTTATTGGCCGCAATATCTTCGATCGAATCGACCGGTACGGCAATATCACCAACTACCCGAGGTGTTGCCGGTCTGATTCTAAACGGCGTATCATAAGCTAAATCCACCTTTTGCTCGTTCGCTATTAACAGCCTGACAAAAGTTGACTGGAATGACCGCTCTCTTTTTGAGTCCAATCCGGCCATCCGAAGCTTTTCTTCGAATTTCCTTGCCATCCTGGACACAGCCTCTTCGTTAACTGTAAACAGGTCCAAGTCATCAGATTCCCTGTGATGCAGATAACACAGTGACAGGGCGGTACCACCCGTAAAATAAAAATCGCTATCTACATCCAACTCGACTAATATTTTCAATACCTGCCTCTGGAGCGGCGTAAGTTGCATATTCATAACCTCCCTCGACTTACAATAGCGAAAATATTCTTCCCATAGGTTTCTGACTTTAGTGGGGAAATATCTCTGTTCCAATGATGCCTCGATTTCCTGCAGAGAGATTTTGCCTATGTCTTCAGCCAAGCCCTCGCAGAGAATGGTCATTGTCTTCTCGGCGCTAAACGCAGGGTTATCTAAAAACTGATTCGGCGTACTCCAAAAAAGAGCTTTAAGTCGTCCTTTATCCGGCAACATGGCTAAAATACCCCTGTTTGAGAATTGAAGTGAGCGCGGTACCATTCACGCAGCCCATTCTAGGTTATTATACCACGAAAGACAATATAATGCAAGTACCCGGGTAGGTCGCGGGTCATTACAAGGCCCGGGGCGGCAGGCCGAAATCGCCGGAGTCCAACCGGGTACGGGGTGGACCCCGCGCCTTCGGGATACCGAAAAGTCACGGGAAGCCCTTCCAAAACAGCCCGGGGTGTGGTAGCATGTTCATGGCTGATTAATGAGTACCATATACTTACTTTCCTGTTACGAAGATGCATCATAGGCAATACCTTGGCAGGTGTTTGGCAATGCCTGGCGACTGCGAATTCTAGAACAAAATCGCCAACGTCGACGAGGAACAATTGCGTTCGATAGCCAATGACCTCCGTGCCCTGGTCGAAGTCTCAACCCTGACGTACGAAGGTCATATCATCCGGGAAACGGTTCCCGTCGGCGCCACGCTGGTCCGGCCGGAAGACACCTCATCCCCAACCTCAACGGTTGCGGTGCACTATCACCCATGAGCCATGTCCCGACCCCACAATTTTGGCGCCGGCCCTGCTGACCATGATAAACGGCCGTCTACCCGGGTCCGGTTCGTCCGCCGTCCGCTCCTCCGCCGAAGACTCCGCAGCATCATCCCAGGCCGCGCTGTCGTCAGGCTCCCCGGTGTCGTCAGGCTCTTCCATATCGTCGGGTTCAACGGTATCAGAATGCTCCCCGGGCTCTTCCGTTTCCCCTTTTTCGCTCAAGATGCTCCCTGACGTTTCGGCCGGATCCCCGGCGGGTTCCGGTGTATCCTCCCCTCCGGGAGGGTCAATGTCTCCCACCTCGTTCCCGGTCCCGGTATCGTCACCGGCCCCGTCACCGGAATCTTCCAGGAATTCGGGGATCCCTCCCCCCTCGCTCATAATGCGCAGGCCCGTTTTCTCAGGGGGCACGACCACCACTTCACTCTCCACGCCCTCTTTCACCACAATAACATCGCCCTTGCTCACCAGGGGCGACGTCACGGCCAGGGAAACCAGCGGAAAATCATCAGGAACAACAAAGACGGTCACTAAAGTTTCCTCCCATCAAAATCAGGGATATCAATCTTTTGGCACCGATCCGGGAATCAGGAAGACGGGAGGGGACCAATACCCGAAAGAAGCCCCTCGACCTGCCCAGACTGCATTGGATTGAATTAACGCCCTGTGCATCCTTTATATGGCATGATATGCGGCATGCAGCTCACAGGTTCTAGGCACGACCTATTCACCGATTCCGCCCGCCGCCGTTTTGAGGTATAATAACATCAAGCAGCCACTACGGCCGGGTGACCTAATAGGGCGCACCAATCCCAACCTATCTGGCAAAAAAAGGGGCACCAGAGCCGGATGGGGCCGGGTGGCGCCATAATAGTCCGGAGGAGCCATGGAGGCGGGATTTACGGAAAGACACCGGAACAAGCCGTTCCATCCCTGGGTGACAGGCCGTTTCCTCGATCTGCTCCGGATCTGGACCGATTTCGACTGGCACGAACCGATGTCCGCCCGGAGCGTAAAGCCCCAGGTGAACGGCCTTAACGCCCTGCTCGGCCTGAAGGAGGGCGGCCCGGCCGCCTTCATCCATACCGTGGACCTTGTTCCGGCGACCCCCGTCCCCTTCGTTTTCCAGGGCGGCCGGGCGGGAGTGGCCGTTCTCGGCCTGAATCCCCAGGACCGGGGAACGGCGGAAGAAAAGAAAACGGCCGGGGAATTGCCGCCACCGGCCTACGCCCGGTTTTACACGTCGGAGCGTTGCCTGCCCCAGGCCGTCTCCGGCCCTTACTACCGGAACCTGGGGACGTTGCTGCTTTCGCTGGAAGCGGGGCGCCTGGTCAAATTCAGCGACTATCTCCGGTCGGGCCGGTTCCCTGACCGCGCCGCAGCATTCGCCGCCATCGCCGCCCGGCGGGGTGTCCTGGAGATGCGGCTCATTCCCTTCTATTCCCGGTCCTGGCGGCCCATCGGCGCCAGGGGGCAGGCCAGGCTGCTGGAACACCCGCGGTACGGCCGGTATTACGAAGAAATGGCGGCGCTCATCGACGACGCCGTCGAACCAGACGGCTGGATAATCGCCAACGGCCGCGACCCCGCCGAAGTGCTGCCGCGGCTTCTTGCCGCCCGCGCTCCCCTCACGGATACCGGCCCACCGGACATGCCCTACGCGTTCCACCGCTGGAAAGGCCGCCGGGTGATCCTGCTGCGGCAGTTCCTGAGGAGCCGGGGCGGACGTCTGAACGCCAACGAGGACCTGGACCGTCTGTTTATTGATGTTTCCCGGGCCTTCCGACCGCGGGAACAAGCGGCATGGTCGCAAATTTAACTTTCAGGTAAAATACACTACATACTGAGTTAATACGCTCCAGTTATACTGGATCTTGAATAAGAAGGAGGGGAAAAGACATGCTACTGGAAGCAGACCTGCACACCCACACCCTGGCCAGCGGCCACGCTTTCAGCACCGTCCGGGAAATGGCCCAGTATGCCGCCCGGAAACGGCTCAAGATGATCGCCGTAACCGACCACGGCGTACGCATGCCGGGCGGACCGGACGAGAACTATTTCAGGCAACTCAGGGGCCTTCCGGACCTGATCTGCGGCGTCGAAGTCCTCAAGGGCGTGGAAGCCAACATTGTCGACGGGTACGGAAACCTGGACATGCCGCCGGACATCCTGGAAAACCTGGACCTGGTCCTCGCCGGTTTCCACGACGGCACCGGCTACCAGGGCGGTTCCGTGGAACAGAACACCGCGGCGCTCGTAGCGGCCATTCACAACCCCCTGGTTCACATCATCGCCCACCCGGGCAACCCGCTCTACCCGGTGGAGTTGGAAAAAATCGTCATGGCCGCGAAAGCCGCGGGCAAAGCCCTGGAAATAAATAACGGTTCCTTTACCTTCCGCCGCCCCGGCAGCGGACCCCGTTGCGAATACATGGCCAAGCTGGCCGCTAAGAGCAGCGTCCTGGTAAGCGTGGTCAGCGACGCCCACAACTGCTTTACGGTGGGCGCCTGGGAACACGCCGTCGCGGTGGCCGAAAGAGCCGGTATCAGGCCGGAAAACGTCGTCAACAGCTCCACCGGTCTGGTCAGGGAATTCCTGCGGCGTAATAAGCAAAGGATCAGAAAGATTTCCTGACGAATTGTTGAGAGAGGATGAAACCTGTTGCTCCGCTTCGCCTTCTCCGACCTGGTTCTCTTCGGCCACGAGCCGGGCCATAACATCCGGGAACTTTATTGGGCCAAAGCTTCCGGCGTGGAAATCCTGATGGACGGACCAGCCTGGCGCAACCCCCGTCAGACGGCCGCCTCGGTCAAGGCGGCGCTCGCGGACTGCCCGGTGGAACTCTCCCTCCATCCGCCCTCCGTCAAGGTCAACCTGGCCGACGCCGACGAAGGAATCCGTCATGCCAGTTGGCGGGCCCATCTGGACGCTCTGGAACTGGCCCGGGAACTGGGAGCCCGCCACCTGGTGGTGCACCCGGGCTTTCTCTCGCCGGGTTTCCCTCTCTACCGGGCCCGGCAGTTGGCGTCGGAAGCCGTCGCCGGCCTCCAGGCCGCCGCCCGCGGGACGGGTGTGTTGCTGGGGCTGGAAAACGTGGGCCATGGCGGAACATCCCTCTTCAACGAAGACGAATACATCACCTTCGGGGAACAGTTCGACGCGGCCGGCTACCTGGTGGACACTGGACACGCCAATCTCAACGGCTGGAACCTGGCGTCCCTCCTGAAACAGACCAGGACGCGCCTGGCGGGGGTCCACCTGCACGACAACCGGGGAGACACCGACCTTCACCTCCCGGTAGGCGAAGGGAAGATCCACTGGCCGGACATCTGGCCCCTTTTGCCCTCCCTGGACTGCCCCCTGATCCTGGAATACGCGCCGGGTACCCCCCTGGCCACCCTGGTCGCCAGCTGTGAATTCATCCAGCGGGAAACCGGGCGGTCATGTTAACGGCCGGACCTGCCCAGCCGCCACACCCGCAACAACTCCGCCACACCTTCCTCCAGTATCCCGCAAGCGTCGGAGAGCGCTTCGGCCAGACTCATAGGCCGGGGAACAATACAGTAGACGGCGCCGATACCCCGCCCGTATACCTCCCGGTAGCCCGGCCCCTTCGCCCCCACCACCGCCACCACCGGTATCCCGTATTCGGCAGCCAGCCGGCCCACGGCGCCGGGTGCCTTGCCTAATACCGTCTGAGCGTTGATTTCCCCCTCCCCGGTCAGAACCAGGTCGGCCCCGGCAGCCAGGTGTTCCGCCAGGCGGCTCGTCTTCAACACCAGTTCGCTCCCTGAAACCAGCCGTCCACCCAGAAAGCCGGACACCCCCGCCCCCAGGCCGCCGGCCGCCCCGGCGCCCGGCAAGGCGGCCACGTCCCGGCCGGCCGCCTCCCGGATCAATACCGCCAGGCGGCCCAGGAGACGGTCCAGGCGGGCCGCACTCTCCGGAGTCGCTCCTTTTTGCGGCGCGAAGACCAGGGATGCCCCCCCGGGGCCGCACAAGGGGGAAGACACGTCGCAAGCCCCCAGGACTTCCACCCCGGACAGACGGGGATCAAGACCGGCCAGGTCCAAAGCGACCACCCGGTCCAGGTTGGCGATGAGCGGCTCGACGTTGTTTCCCCCCCGGTCCGTAAAGCGGACCCCCAGGGCGGCGGCCATACCCATCCCGCCGTCGTTGGTGGAACTGCCACCCAAGCCGATGATCACTTTCCGGCAGCCATGGTCCAGGGCCGCCCGTACCAGTTCCCCCACCCCGTAGCTGGTGGTTCTTTCCGGGTTGCGCTCTGCGGAGGGCACCAGCGGCAACCCGCAGGCCGCGGCCGCCTCCACCACCCCGGTTCCGTCCCCCAGAAGGCCGAACAGCGCCTTTACCGGGCGGCCCAGGGGCCCGCGGACCGGGCAATCCACCAGGCGGCCGTCAGCCGAAGCCACCAGGGCCGCCACCGTACCTTCCCCGCCGTCCGCCACCGGCACCTTCCGGACCTCCGCCGCGGGAAACACGGCCCGGATGCCACGCTCCATGGCCCCGGCGGCTTGAACCGCACCGAGACTGCCCTTGAAAGAATCGGGAGCGACGATAAAGCGCATCAAAGAGCCCGCGGACCGGGCCGTCCACCCCCTCCCCGACATCCATAATCCGCACTTTAGCCCAAAGGCGGCTTTAGCGCCAGGGCTCCGGGAACCCACAGGTGGACAAAAAGCGCAACAGCCTGTTGCGCTAAGAATCGGGCGGACCATGGGGACATTTACGTCTAGCTGACCGGCACTATAAATACCAGTCTTGTAAGCTGCATGGTTATATTGCTAATCCCCGCGAGTACATTCAGATAGATCGCCGCACCATTACTGATGCAAACTCCCTCAAAGAGCCTGGCCTCGTGATTGGCAATAAAGTTTTTACGCAATTCCTCCAAACCGGATTGCTTTTCCTTGAACAACTCGAAGGCAAACTGATCGTTGAATTTAACAAAATCCGCGGTAATTTCAAACAGTGATCGCAGCTCTCTTAAGGAGTAACTCGTCTCCAAGACAGCCTTTTTACTGAAGAGTATCCGGCCCCTGATCTTTGCCTCCATGTCCTTGCAAACTCCCAGCAGAAGATCATTAACGGTACGAACGATAGCAAGTATCTCGGCATTATTGGCAGCGTTTTCAGCAGACAGACCTGCCAAATCACCCTCCAGCTTAGCCAGGGCGTTTGCACCTAATTTTACTGCGTTGTCGATATCCTCCATTTTACTGCTGAAGAAACCTGTCTTGATGTGGTCAACCATCTCACACAAAGTGTTCAGCGCATCGAACAATGCGGCACCTTTCTTCTTGGTCATATATATTACTCCTTCATAAAACAAATGTCCTGGCGCGTTACAAGCCTAACCCCGCCCCCGGCAGGGCCTTGGCGAAGATCGACGGGAGGCCGTCCCACTCCAGACGCACCGGATATGACGAATAAGACCTGCTACGACCCTGTTGCAAAATAATTCGTCTCCGGGTTCAAAGAATCCTCCTTGCAGGACCTTGTAACTATAGATGCTATATCTGGGCAAATAATCCTGGTAATATTATGCCGCTACCTTCTCTTTAACACCGCGAATACCCGCACTCCCGGCATACGTAACAGCCTTCCGCCCGGTCCATGGGGTTGCCGCACACCTCGCACGACATTCCCTCCCGCACCCTGGCATCCTTGCCGCCCCCGTTGAGTTGGGCCCTGATCTCCTGCAGCTTCTTGGCGATGGCCGACGCGCACGACTTGCCGTCGGATACCTGTTTGCCCCGGCCGCGGGCCATCTGGTAGGAAGGACAGGAGTGGGTGCTCTGCAGTTGCCCGATGACTTCGTCCACGGGGATACCTCCCCGGATAGCCAGACTGATCAGGCGGGAGGTGGCTTCGGTGTACACCAGGCAACCGCCGTCGGAGCCCGTGGTGATGAACGTTTCCAGAATCTCGCCGGTTTCCGGCCGGTAGTTGACGGTCAGGTAGATCTTGCCGCAGCCGGTATCCAGCCGGTGGGTGAGGCCGTGGGCGGCCACCGGCCTGGGCAGGATGGCGCCGCGGCGCATTTCTTTGGGACCGTCGGCTTTAGCCGTGCCCACGTTGACCGTGCCTTGTTTACAGCCGTCCCTGAATACGGTGATGCCCTTTATTTTCAGGCCGTGGGCCATGCAAAACGTCTTGCTTACGTCTTCCACCGTAGCCGAATTGGGAAGGTTGCAGGTCTTGGCGATAGCGTTGTCAACGTACTTCTGCAACTCGGACTGCATCAACAGGTGATCGGCCGGGTCGATTTCCTGGGCCCCCTTAAAGACCTTCCGGATCGATCGGGGAACGCCGTCGACCCCCTGGCACGAACCCTTCCCCGCCACTTCCCGCAGCACACCTTCCGATACGTTGTGACGCTTGCAGGCCTCGACGAACAGGGGTGAAAAGACGTCGAGCGTTCCCACGGCCACCGTCTCCTTCCGGTAAGCCACGGCAAACAACGGTTCGATGCCGTAGCCTTCGCAGCCGGCCATCGTGGTCACGGAACCGGTCGGAGCCAGGCCGGTCAGGGAGGCGTTGCGGTGCGGGCGGTCCGGATGGTAGACGCTTTCCCCCCAGGCCGGAAAATTGCCTTTCTCCCTGCCTAGTTGGCTGGAAACGTCGTGGGCGGCCGACTGGATGAACCGCGCTATTTCCCCGGCCAGTTGCCGGCCCTCCGGGGAATCGTAGGCCACGCCCGACAGGATCAGGGCGTCGGTCAGACCGGTGTAGCCCAGGCCCAGTTTCCTGGTATGGCGGGTGTTCTGCGCGATGATGTCCAGGGGATACTGGGCGACATCGATCATGTTGTCCAGAAAGCGGACGCCCACCGCCACCACGTTCTTTAACAGATCCCAGTCGATACCCTCCCCGTTCACCATTTTGGCCAGGTTGACGCTGCTCAGCAGGCAGGATTCACCGGGGGCCAGGACGATTTCTCCGCAGGGATTCACGGCGTCGACAAAAATACCCGGCACCGGGTTGGTATCCTGCAACCGGTCCAGGAAGACCAGGCCCGGGTCACCGCAGGCATGGGCCGACCTGCAGATCCGGTCCCAAAGCTCCCGGGCCGGCAGGGTATCGTAAACGGTCCCGTTGAAGGTCAGTTCCCACGCCTGGTCTTTTTCCAGCGCCTCCATGAACCTGTCCGTTATGCCGACCGACAAATTGAAATTGGTGATGTCACCGTTCAATTTTGATTCTACAAACGGCCTGATCTCCGGATGGTCCACATTGAGAATACCTATGGACGCTCCCCGTCTCGTTCCCCCCTGGACCACCATGTTGCTGCTGGAATCGTAGAGCCTGATCAACTCCACGACCCCCGACGCCAGGCCCTTGGTGCTGCGCACCAGGTCGCCCCTGGGGCGGATCCGGGAAAAGTTGTAGCCGATCCCTCCGCCGGACTTGAACACCAGGGCGGTTTGCTTTAACGTCTCGTACATTCCCTCCAGGGAGTCCTCGACGTCCAGCACGAAGCAGGCCCCGGGCTGCCAGGGCCGGTCCGGTTTGCCCATGTTGGCCCAGATCGGGGTGGAGGGGACCAGCAAAAGGTTGCCGATCATGTCGGCGAACCTGGCTTCCCATTCTTCCCGCAGGTCATCCTTTTCCGCCATGGCCGCGGTCCGGGCCAAACGCCTTACCGCCTGCTCGAAGTTCTCGATGATGTTCCTGTCTTCATCCCTGGCGGCATACCTGGCGTCAAATACCTTTTGGCCGCTTTCACTTAAGGTTTGCATCGGCAACTACTCCTTCGATCGAGCTGTCCAGCCGCCTCCCGGCCCCGCCGGAAGGCGGCTCAGACACTACATATACCGTCCGGCCGGATGGGTAACACGATATATAGTTTAACGTCGCCGAGGAAAATCCTTCTGGCCCCAGAAAAATCGGCAAAATTTTTACCGCCCGGACCGCCGGGGGAAGGCGGGAACAGGGGGAAAGACGCTCCTTCCGCTCCCGCTGTTAAGGGTTGTTGCCGCCCGGCACCCCGCGTACCCCGGGCAGCCGCCCGGTATACGTTCGGGCGCCGTCCAGCAGCGCCGGCAACCCGTCCGCCGGCACGGTAAAACTCTGCCCCCAGACCGTGACCGCGGCAAAGCCGTCTCCCTGCGTCCGAACCTGCCAGGTGCTGACCATCCCGGGCCGGCTGAACTGGCTGTCGTAGCCGGCGACCACCGCCTGGACCAGCCAGG
>JAJYZD010000128.1 GCA_021800315.1 Bacillota bacterium
CTCTTTGGCAAGCTGACCGCCCTGGCCTATTTTCTTGCCTCTTTGCATAACCGTACGGCCGGGGACACCGGCATTGATTTCGGAAGCGAGTGTCGCTACTTCCAACGCATCGTAGACCGCTTAAGATACCGCGGATATATGGGTTACCAGGAGACCGTCGGTTTAGTACGGATGATGGACCGGTGGCGGACAAGTCCTTGCGTATGGGAAGACCGCCGGGTCCTGGTACATGGTGATGCCACACCGGCTAACTTTCTCTTCGGCGATGGGCTCGGGGTCATCGCGTTGGACATGGAACGCATGAAAGTTTCCGACCGGGCCTTTGACTTGGGACGCGTGGCCGGTGAGACCAAGCACTTCTTTATGCAGTACGCAGGAGACAAATATGCGGCGGAGCCGTTTATCGGCCACTTCCTGTGGGAATACGCCTGCCATTTCCCCGACCGTCAGGCCGCCTTCGCCTCAATTACGGCGCGACTGCCCTTTTACATGGCCATGACCGAACTGCGCATTGCCGCGAACCCCTGGATTGAGGACGGGCATCGCCGCGCTCTTTTGAAAGAAGCCCGCATGACATTGAAATAATCCGGTGATGGAGATGAGGCATTGAAGGGGATTCTTTTTGACGTCTACGGTACCCTGATCGAGATCGAAACAGACGAACACTGGGAAGAAGTCTATCGCACCATAGCCCACTACCTCACATATGAAGGAATTTACATGCACCGCTTCGAGGTAAGGGACTTGTATTTTCAGATCGTCCAACAGAGACTGGATGCCAGCCGGGAGGAATACCCGGAGGTGGACCAGGTCGCCGTCTGGGGGGAGTTCCTCAGCCGGCGTTCGGCCGCCGCCACGGCTCAAACAAGGCTGCCGTTGTTCTTGGCCTGTCTGCATCGCGGCGTGGCGCGTAAGCGCTTGCGTACCAATCAGAATGTGACCAGGGTATTGGAGGCTTTGCGGCACCGCTACATTCTTGGCATCGTTTCGGACGCCCAGGCGGTCTATGTGCGCTCCGAGATGCAGGCCCTGGGATTGCTGCCTTTTTTCGATCATCTGGTAATCTCGTCGGAGTACGGGTTTCGCAAACCGGACCGCCGCTTATTCGAAAGCGCGCTACAGAAAATATCCCTGCAACCGGATGAAGTCCTCTTCGTGGGCAACGACACGTTCCGCGACATTGTCGGCGGCCGACGCGCAGGTATCAAAACGGTGCTTCTCCGGACAGACCGTGCCACCGGGGAACACCAAGATGTTTATCCCGATTTCGTCATTCACGACTTCGAGGAACTCCTGGCATTGGTCGGCTCCGCGGAAGAATGCCGGTAGCATCTGCGGCAAACATCCGCTGGAACGCCTGCCGGTGCTTCCGGCTGGCGCCGTCTCGGGAGACTAACCGCGGCGGCTGTTTGGACAAATATACCGTGGTCCTGACCGACCGCCTCAAAATCAGCTTGCCTATGAATATCCGGACCGGAGTATCAAGTCAGCGCTCCCACAGGATATGGGCGTCTTCCAAGGGCAAGGCGACTCCCGGGAAACGAGGGATGACCCGCGCTGTATAATCATCGGCCGGACGGGTCGCCGCTACTCTCACCGCCCAGACATACCGGCCATTTTCCCCTTCAGGCCCGGACAAGAGCTTCATCTCCCGCCTTATCGGACTTCCACCGCCGCTTCCGTCCGCATAGAGTTCCACTTGAACCGCACCGGGGTCCAGGCCATTGAGACAGACTTCAACCTCAAACGAATGACCGTCGGCATCCGTTGCCACTTTTACATCGTCAAAACGCACCCCCGGCCATTTCTCCGCCAGCGAACGCCGCCAGGCGACCATCTCCCGGCCGGCCGCCCCGTTAGCGGCGGTACGTCTTCCGTAAGCAGCCGCGGCCGGGAGGTAGTACTTTTCGGTGTATTCACGTACGGACCGGTCGGCGCAAAACACAGGGGTCAACCTGGCCATGCTTTCCCGCACCCGGGCCAGCCATTTATTGGGAATGCCTTTTTCGTCACGCGTATAAAATTCGGGTATGATTTCCTGTTCCAGCCGGTCATAAAGCTCCCCGGCTTCCCTGGCATCCAGGAATGGATCGTCACCATGTTCCAAACCGTCACCCAGCGCCCACCCCACTTCCGGCGCGTACGCTTCGGCCCACCAACCGTCCAATTCAGACAAGTTCAGGCCGCCGTTCACCAACACCTTCATACCGCTGGTACCGCTGGCCTCCCATGGCCGCCGCGGCGTATTGATCCAAACATCCGTACCCTGTGCCATGTGCATGGTCCCAAGCATGTCGTAGTCACTGAGGAACACGACCCGGGAACGTATCCCCGGCCGGCTGATGAATTTCAGCCATTCCCGAATCATTTCCTGCCCGGCCTGGTCGGCCGGATGGGCCTTGCCGGCGAGAACGAGTTGCACCGGTCGTACGGGGTCGGTCAGAAGACGGGCCAACCTCTCCGGATCGTGCAAGAGCAGGTTGGGCCTTTTGTACGTCGCAAAGCGGCGGGCAAAACCAAGTGTCAAGGCATTGGGATCCAGTACATCCCCGGCAGTGCCCGCCGGGGATGCGGCGGATGGGGAAGGCTGCATGGCCAGCCGCTGACGGACATACGCCACAAAAGATTGCCGGGCCGCGCACCGCATTTCCCAGAGGTCTCCGTCAGCGATACGGCGGACATCCTCGCTTATGGTTCTGGTGTCTCCCAGCCAGCGATCCTTTCCACAGGTCTTTGTCCACAGGTCGTCGGCCCCGGCCGAGTCCCAACTGGGCACGTGGACTCCGTTGGTAACGTGTCCGACCGGCACTTCGGCCAGTGGCCACCGATGGAACAGAGGCCCAAAAATCTGCCGGCTCACCTGCCCGTGCAAACGGCTCACCCCGTTGACCGAGCCACTCCCCCGAAGCGCAAGATAGGCCATATTAAAGTCTTCCGACGAATCGTATCCATTCATACGGCCAAGCGCCAGCAACTCATCAGCCGTTATTCCAAGCGCCTGCCCGGCATACGGGCCGAGGTATCGTTTTATCAGGGCCGGCGAAAAGCGGTCAAAACCGGCGGCCACCGCTGTGTGAGTGGTAAAATGGTTACCGGAGCGCGTAACGGCCAGGGCGACTTCAAAGGGCTCACCCGTTCTGGCCATGAAATCCCTGGCCCGTTCCAACACGACGAAGGCCGCGTGCCCTTCGTTCAAGTGGCAGACTTCAGGCTGGATGCCCAGGGCGGCCAATAGCCGCCATCCGCCGATCCCGAGAACCAGTTCCTGTTTGAGGCGAAGCTCGGGCCCGCCTCCATAAAGTTCGCTGGTAATCCCCCGGTGGGGAGGAAAATTGCCTGCATCGTTGCTGTCGAGCAGGTAAAGCTTTGACCTGCCCACCTGAACCTGCCAGCCACGCAGCCAGACCGGGCAACCCGGGAGTTCTATTTCCAGTCTTAACCATTCCCCGTTGGGGAACCGCAAGGGAGTGATCGGCAACTGCCCGGGATCGTTATAAGGGAAAAGGGCTTGTTGCGCACCGTGCTCGTCGATGACCTGGCGGAAATAACCCTGCTGATACAGCAGTCCGACGCCGGTTACAGGTACGCCCAGATCGCTGGCGGCTTTCAGTTGATCACCGGCGACATTGCCCAGGCCCCCCGAGTAGATCGGCAGAGCTTCGCCCAGCATAAATTCCATACTAAAATATGCCACGCCGGTTAAGAAGCCCTGGCCATGATTTTCCTGGAACCATGTGGGGGACTGGGCCGCCTCCCGCCTGGTCCGCACGAGGTTGTCCACTTTTCTCCGAAAGTCCGTATCGGCCAACATACGCTGGAGACGGCTCTTGGACACGGTCTGCAGGACAACCCAGGGGTTCTCCGTAAGCTCCCACAATCCGGGATCGAGTTGGCGCCATAAATCGTCCGCGGCGTGGTTCCACGACCAGCGCAGATCCATGGCCAGTTCGGCCAGAACCTCGAAGCCCTCGAACTCCGCCGGCAGGAAACTGTACAGGGGACTGTCGCACGATAGGCCCTTGCTCATGTTTATCCCTCCCAATACTGTCGGGACGCTCCATGGGAGATCATGGACGGCCATCTCCCCCGCGCACCAGGTTGCAGATCCTGCATTATCCCACGACAACCCGGTGGTCCGGGTCCTCCCCACGCCCCCCCGTTTTCTTGCTCCTGGCAACGCACTTGCCCCTGACTATCGATTCGTGACAGCACGACGGATTTCCCCAATACCTCCGCTGTCGATACCGAATCGGTGATTATCCCCCTTTTTCAGCCCAATTTCTCCACCCTGACGTCCTTCAATAACTCCTCTATCCCGACCCCGGAAAAGATCTGGGTACCAGGCATGGTCGCCGTGGCACTGCCGCAAGCCACCCCGAGTCTCAGTACTTCTTCGGCGGAGAAACCCTTTATAAGGCCGGTCACCAAACCGGCAACCATGGAATCGCCCGACCCGACGGTCGATACAACCCGGACCGGCGGTACCCGGGCGTAAAAGACCCCGGAATCATTAACCAGGACAGCGCCATCCTTGTCCATGGACACGCACACATTGGTAATTCCCTCTTGAAATAGAACCACTGCTTCGTCAACAACAGCCTCCAGGGTTGGCAAAGATGTGCCGCAAAGAATTTCAAGCTCGTATTTATTCGGTTTGATCAAATAAGGTTTTGCCGGCAGTGCG
This sequence comes from Bacillota bacterium, assembly GCA_021800315.1. Lineage (GTDB taxonomy): Bacteria > Bacillota > Desulfotomaculia > Desulfotomaculales > JAJYZD01 > JAJYZD01. The sequence goes on from JAJYZD010000128.1 coordinate 4,685, forward strand.
GCCTGGAGCAGGGAGGGTTGGGCGTCGACCACGACCCGCCCTGAGTTTTCTACCAACCTGCGTCCAATGTCGGCATAAATACCGCGGTGTACACCGGGGGGAACCGAGCCCGTGAGAATGCCGAGGCCCTCTTTACAACCGTCAATAAACTGTTTTGTGGCTTCCTCCAAGACGACAGTGCTGATTTTCGACCCCATGCCATCGACTTCGTACTGGGACCAGGGATTCTCCGTCAGCAAAGTCATGTTTATTCTGGTTTCCCCGCTGCTCTTCACCACGTGCAGGTGATCAAGCCGGGACGCCAGCAGCCGTTCCAGAAACGAACCAATTTCCCCGGCAAGAATCATATAAGCCTGCGCTTCAATCCCAAGTTCTTTGAGCCCTCTGGCGACATTAACGCCATTACCACCGGGATCAAATCGAAGCTTAGTAGCATGCACTTTCTGCTGGGCAACTAAAGTCGGGACCGTGTAGCTTACATCCAAGCTGGGGTTTAAGGTTAAGGTGGCGACGTTCATCGTTCAAGCCCAACCTCTCGCAAGTAATCAGTTCAGCGCAAAGAAGTTAGAATATCCTGCCAGCGGCAGTGCTTTTCGATATTAAGCCTGGCTACGGCAAGGGATTGTTCATCACTTGACTTGATATGGTGGATAACGTGGTTCATTTTATCCAAAGTCGTGTAAGTGTCATAGCCGACCAGGATGACCGGGATATTCCTTTCTTCCGCCTGGGCGATCACCTTGGGATCGGGATAAAGCCCCCCGGTCAGGATCAGCACCGATGTACCGGTCACCAGGGCCGCCAAGGCCAGGTCAGCCCGGTCGCCGCCGGTGATCACGGCTTTATGGATCGACCGTCGCAGATAGTTAAGCGCGCTTTCTATGGTCATGGCTCCGATAATCATTTCCTCGACGGCCACACCCATGTTGTTCTGCCCGGCCAGGAGTTCTCCCCCGAGAGCCTCGTAATACTCGGCCACGGTGGGAGACGTTATCCCGACGCGGGCGGGAATGACTCCCAGCAGGGAATAACCTGCCTTCTCAAGAAACGGACGGTAAGTTTCCTCTATTTTTACAGCAAGGGGAGGGGAGACATCGTCGAAGATATTGCCGAGTACATGTACATTCCGCATCCTAAGATGATAATTGTAATAAATCGCCTGGTCCAGACTGTGATCGTTTTCCACTTTTGTGACCAAAATAGTCAGGGCATCAAAGGAACTTACCAACGATTCCGCTTCCAGGCCCACACTAGCGGCGATATACGGAAATGGTGGAGAGTTTATGATTACCACTTCGGCATTTCGTTTAATCTCGTCATAAGCCTGTAAAATGCGACCTCGCTCCCCGTCGCCGGCATAAAACTCCGACAGGTAGGATGGACCGACGCGGCAAGGACAAATCGTGTCCAGGGAATGATCCAGTTTCAGAACCTCTTTGAACAGCGATGCCTCTTCGTCCCCTGGTCCCGGCCCGACCGGCTTGAAAAATCCAACTTTCAGCCCCCCGTCCCGCAATTTCAAGGCGAGCCCCAGGGCGACAGCCGTTTTCGGGCTGCTGCCGTCCGACGACACCAAGTAGATATTTTTCAATTTTACCACCTACCTTTTCATTATTCGGTCGAGATGGTTATTTTTACATCCAGGGCAGCCAGGCCCTGAGCGTATAAAAACACCGGATTGATGTCCAAATCGGCGATCTCCGGAAAGTCGGTGACCAGAACGGCTACCCTGCCGATAGTGTCCACCAGGGCCGCAAGGTCCCCCGCCTCCTGGCCCCGGTAGCCCCGGACCAGGGTATAGGCTTTGGTCTCCCTGATCATCTGCTCTACATCGCCCCTGGTCAAGCCATAGGCCAGACGGAAGGAAACGTCCCGTAAAAGGTTGGTGTAGATGCCCCCCAGACCGAAGGCTATGAGGTGGCCGAACTGGATGTCCCGGGTGGCACCAATGATCAGTTCGTTTCCCGCTGGCATCATTTTCTGTATTTCCACACCGTAGATCACGTTATGGGGAAAGTGCGCCAATACCTGATTCATGACCGCGCCATAGCCTTTTCTAAGTTCGTCTTCATCAGTGATTCCGGCGATCACACCGCCGACGTCCGTTTTATGGAGTATTTTAGGAGATGCCACTTTAAGCACTAAAGGGTAACCGATCCTCCCAGCCTTTTTTACTGTTTCTTCCAAAGTGGTGGCAAGCAGAGTTGGCACGGCCGCAATACCGTAGGCATTAGCCACGTTTGCGGCCTCGCTGCCCAAAAGCACCGGCCGCCCCTCTTTACGCACCCGGGTTATTATCTCCCGCACGGCATCCCTTTCGACGCCGGCATATGCCAGCGGTTCGCCCGAGACCGGGACGGCCATAATCCGGCCATATTCGACAAGCCCGTTTAAGGAGCGAATGGCCGCTTCGGGAAAGGTAAATACGGGTACGCCTTCTTTCTTCAGCAGTTCCGTCCCGGACGCCAGTTGTGGTCCGCCCATGAAGGCCGCCGCCAGGGGCTTGTCCGGATGTCGCCTGGCCGTCGCGATGACGGCGCGGGCCGTTTCCAGCGGTTCGGTCACCGCCGCCGGGCACATCAGGAGTAACAGTGCATCCACATTACCGTCGGAAACCAGTAGATCCAACGCTTTCCCGTAACGGTCGGCGCGCGCGTCGCCCAGAACGTCGACCGGATTGTAGATGTTGGATTCGGGTGGCATGGACCGCCTCAGCCCGTCAATAGTTTGGGTATTGAAGCGGGCCATCTTCAGACCGTTTTTGGCGACGCGGTCGGTCGCGACTATCCCCGGCCCCCCGGAGTTAGTGATTATGGCCACGCGCTCGCCGCCCGGTATGGTTTGTTCGGCGAAGCTCAGCGCCAGATCGAAAAGTTCGGCCATAGTGTCCGCCCTGATCACCCCGCATTGCTTGAAGCAGGTACTGTAGGCTATGTCGCTGCCGGCCAGGGCCCCGGTATGGGAGGATGCCGCCCGCGCTCCTTCGGAACTCGTGCCCGATTTCAAAATTATGATTGGTTTCTTCCGGGATACTTCCCGGGCCGCGTCCATGAAACGGCGGCCTTCCGCTATATCTTCGATGTAACACAGGATCACCTTGGTTTGTTCGTCCCCGGCCGCTTCCACAATCATATCCGTCTCGCTTAAGTCGGCTTTATTGCCCAGGCTGACGAAACGCGAGAAACCAAGGCCTATGCTGAAACTCCAGTCCAAAATCGCCAGCACGAATGCCCCGCTTTGGGAAATAAAAGCTATTTTCCCCTTCGCGGGAAACGATCCGGCAAAGGAAGCGTTGACAGGCGTATGGGTATCCATGAGTCCCACGCAATTGGGACCGAGAAGACGTACGCCATGTTGCCGGCACACCGCCACCAATTCCTTTTCCCGGCGCAGGCCGTCCGTCCCGGTCTCCCTGAACCCGGCCGTGACGACCACGAGATGCTTCGCCCCGGCCCGGGCGCAGTCGTCGGCCACGGCCACCGCCTGCGCCGCCGGCACGGCGATAACAGCCACATCCGGCGGCTGAGGCAGGCCGGCCGCATCCGGATAACAAGAGAGTCCTTCCACCTCCTGTTCCCGCGGGTTGACCGGATAGATCCTCCCCGTGAAGCCGGAGGTAATCAGGTTTTTTACTATGATATTGCCTATCTTGGCCGGATTACGGGAAGCGCCGGCGACGGCCACCGTCTTGGGTTGGAAAAGGCTGACCAAGTCCGACACATGCTGCACCAACTTTCTCCCATGGTGTACTTTACATCCCATCCGGAATACCGCAGGAACCGGATTCGGCACCGCGGCTTGATGCGCCGCCGGAAACCAACTGCCGGAGAGACGGGAATCCCACCTCTACAGAGGCAGCCTGATGACAAGATCCAGAAGGCGCCGCGAATAGCCGAATTCGTTGTCGTACCAGACCATGCTTTTGACCATGTTTCCCTGAACCATGGTGGTGGACAACCCGCTGACAATCGCCGAGCGCGTATCGCCCACGATATCCGCGGATACCAGTTCCTCGTCGGTGTATCCGAGGATTCCCTGCCAACGGGCATCCCCTGCGGCCGCCCGGAAGGCTGAATTTACCTCTCCCGCGGTGGCCGATCTACCCAGCACGGCGGAAATGTCGGTTATCGCTCCGACGGGCAGCGGAGCACGAATGGCCAGAGCCTTCAGGCGGTCCTTCAACACGGGCAATACCTGTATAGCGGCCATATCGGCCCCGGTAGTGGTGGGGATCAACGAAACGGCGGCGGATCGGCCGCGAATACGTTTCTTGGCCGGTTTGTCGAGGAGGCCCTGCGAACCGCTGTAAGCATGTACCGTGGTGACCAGCGCCTTTTCCACGCCAAATTCCGCCAGGAGCACTTTTAATGGTGGCGCCAGAGAGTTGGTGGTGCATGAGGCATTGGAAATGACAAAGTGTTTCCCGGGATCGAACTCGTCTTCATTGACCCCTAAAACAACCGTTAAGTCCGCGTCGGGCGAAGGCGCGCTGATGATCACCCTTCGCGCGCCGGCAGCCAGGTGTTGCGCCGCGCCTTCCCGCGCCGTAAACAACCCGGTGCACTCGAGGACGACATCCACGTTCAATTCCTTCCACGGCAAGGCTTTGGGCTCCCGGCTGGAAAAGATCCTGATTTCCCGCCCGCCCAGGAATAATGAATCCGAACCGAATTCCACCGCGAAGGGAGCCCGCCCATGGGTGGAGTCGTATTTGACCAGGTAGGCCAGATCGTCGACCGGTGCCAAATCATTGGCCGCCACGATCTCCACACCCTGCGGCTGGACGTCCAGGTAATGCCGCAAGACCATCCTTCCGATCCGGCCCAAACCATTAATCGCCACTTTCATGAAATAACCACCTTTCCCAGGATCATATTCATCATTATTCCACCCGTCAGGCAGCCTTCTTCCCATGGTTGATGCATGGGCAGCCTCTTGTGCACGGATTCGACTCTTTAACAGTGTGCTTTAGCGCAAATTCCTCCTTAAAACCCCCGAAAGTTTTCACCAGCGCGACCGGTGCTCAACCACCGCGCTGACGTACGCTCGCCTCCCATAGTGGCCGACAGTATTCCTCCCGGCAACCGGAAACGCCACTCGGGTGCACTTGTCCTTCGCCCGCCCCTGAATCGTGTTCCCTGGCAGAAAACCGGCTTCCACTGTATTTTTTACCGCGATGACGGACAGGTCTCAGAAACATATTGATTCCAGGAACGGAACCGGTTGCCGGCCAGGCCCCCGCCTACGGTTCCCTGCTCCCTTTGAGCAGCCGGTACTTGAGCGGGTCGTTCAACCCCAAGGCGCAGAACAGGCAGAAAACCAGGATGGTCAGGGCTGCGGCGGGCGGTATGGGCGT
>JAJYZD010000129.1 GCA_021800315.1 Bacillota bacterium
AGGTTACAACAAGAACCAAATCTTCGTCAACAATCCTTTGAACGGCCGGCGGGCCCAGCCGGTCGACAAGGAGGAGTTCATCCAGGCCTGGCGGCAACTTGGTGAACAAGCCGTCACGGTGCGGCCGTTGGGTTAGCGTGCGGCGGAGAGAGGGTTAGTAGCAGCAAGTGTTAGGGTCTTCGTCTGCACGGGTGCTGGCCGTGAACGGGCGCGTGTCAACACGGTGGACGCAATTGAACCATTGAGGCTGACGATGGAGCGGGAGATGGCGGTCGGTAGGAGACGGAGGAGCTAATACTGCGCCGCTCAGGGCTGGGCCAATGTAATCGAATACGCAGACGAGGCCAGTGCGGCAGATCTCCGGGGTCGGAAGGTATGGCGGCGGCTCCTTGATGACGCCGCCAAGCGCAAGCTGGATCTTGTGGTCGTATGGCGAATAGACCGGGCGTTCCGCTCAGTATCGGACGCCGCCCGGACCTTGGAACGGTTCAGGGGATGGGGCGTCGGTCTACGAAGCTATCAGGAGCCCTGGCTGGATACCACCAGCCCGTTCGGTGAGGCTCTATATTACATTACGGTCGTGTACGCCCAGTTGGAACACGGGATCTTGGCCGAAAGGACGCGGGCCGGGATGGACCGGGCCCGCCGGCAGGGAAAGCACATCGGGAGGCCGCCGGTCACTGCAAGGGCAGGGTTCAACGATAATTGGGCCAAAGTCCGAGAAGATGTCCTGGCAGGACGACTTTCCCGAACACAAGCGGTGAAAGGGTTGAGGATCGGATACGCCACCCTGCTGCGGTTGTTGGAGGCAAACGAAAAAAAGGCACTGGTCCCTATGACTGTCGAATCAAGGACCTGGACGCCCACGAGCTATACGTAGGAGCGACTCCCAATCCCTGAGATCCTCCGGTTTCTCTGGCTCAATCCCCACGATTACCTTCCACCCGTGCTCTACAGCTATGCGCAGAATGTGCTCCGCCTTCTCCTTTGTTTGCACCCGCACAACCGCAGGCCGCTTTGCGGAACCGAGACGGGCCAAGGGATCACCACCTCTTGTTCAATCGATTTCGAAGCCCCTCGGAAAAGGGGATACCTTACGACATGCGTCCGCCTTTATTGTGTATTAGGGCGGACCGCCTCCGCAAGGGCTCCCTTTTGGCCTCCCCCAAGAACAACCCCCAATACCCAAATTACCGCATTGCTGTTTTGGTCGCGCCGCCATGTTTACTAACCCGCTGGCGAATTTTAACCAAAATCGGTTTTGATGACCCAAGAGACGTTTCATTTGCACAAATTATGGCCTCCCCCGCAGAAAGCTGAGCCAGATTCGCATGTGATTCCCTAAGAATGCGGCTTATAATTGGTAATTCAACTGTTATGTCTGTAAAATGGAGTATTCTAACATCGGACATGCTTTTCGATCTCAAGGGTGGCAGTTTCCGTCTTCAGCTTTTCGACCTGCTTCGTCAAGTCGTCCCGTTGACCGGTTCTAGTCCTGCAGGCGGCCTCCAGGGAGCCGTATTGCTTCAAGGCGTTGTCCAATCCCTGGGACAACTATTCTACTGGCAGGCCCAACTGTTGGGCAATGTCCCGCCAGGCGAAGATCATCTTGGACGATAGCCGCTGGTTCACCAGCCACTTCCCGGCTTCTATGGCGCCGGCAGTGGGCTTGCTCAGAGCCACGGCTTTTTTCGCTTCCGCTTCGGCAGCGGCCTTGTCATTCTCCGCCCGGGCGCGTTCCTGCTCCAGCGAGAGGATGTCGGTCACCCGACCAGCCGCCTCAAGGAACCGGTCCACGGCCTTGTCAGGCTTGAGTCCCGACTTGGCCGCCCACCCGGCCAGGACCTCGTCCAGCCTGCCGAGTTGATCCCCGCCAAAGCTGGCGGTGGAGAGTTCCTTCAGCCGGTCGAGCACGGCCTGCCTTTGTTCAATATTTTTCGCCAATTTAGCTTCAAATTCCTGCATTTTGGCAAGGCGGTTTTCCAACTGGCTAACGGAGGACCGGAAGGCATCCTCCCGGTCCTTCTCCTGGCGGACCTTGACAACCAGGCCGTTGTGCCGTGCCCGCAAGATCCCAGTGGCCTCGGCCAGGGCCCGGTAGAATGGTCCCCGGGAATCGGCGTGCCGGGCCATATACCGCGTCCACGGTTTCCGGCCGGTCCACGGCCTCCAAGAGTTCCTTGGTGATGATCTCCGTCCTGGTCATGGCCATCCTCTCTTTGTCCATCGTACCGCCCCCGGTGGGCAGGGACATTCTATCAGAAATCCCCAGGGGGGTAAACCCCTTAAACGTAACGCTTACATGAGGGTTGTGAAGCCTGCCCGCCCTGAAGGTGCGAACTATAGCAAAGGACCAGTACACGACAGTGGGAATATCACGGCGGAGGACTCTGCGGATGGCGGGGACGACGTGTAAGCGTCCTGCCTTATGCCATTCCGCTAAGACTCCCTCCCTCTGCGTAATTAGTACCTATGCCACGGTTTGCTTACGTTACTAGGAACGGTTTTGTAATAGCGCGGGCGGCTGGTCAATCCGCCCGCACCAGCCGGTCCGGCTGTAACTCCGGGTCGAGAAACACGGCCGGATCGGTGGAGAGCACCCGGATGATCTTGTACCGGCCGTGGGAGGCTTTCTCCGCCAGCACGGAAGTGCCCCGGCAGGTAATTTGCTCGAAGGTGCGGGGCGGGCCCTTGTCCAGGCCTTCGAACACCAGTTCCAACTGCATGGGCGTGTAGAGGATCAATGGAGTTTGTCTCCCTTGTTCTTCTTTTCTTCCTCGATCATGGTCTTGAGTTTGGCGACGGCCTCACCGACGCCGCCCACCTCGTCGATCAGGCCCTTGTCCACCGCCTCTTTGCCGATGAGTACGCTGCCGATATCGCGGGCCAGGTCCCCGGTGCGGAACATCAGTTCGCGCAGGTCGTCCTCGGTGATGTCGGAATGGCGGGTGACGAAGCGCACCACCCGGTCCTGCATCTTGTCCAGGTACTCGTAGGTCTGCGGTACGCCGATCACCAGCCCGTTCAAACGGATGGGGTGGATGGTCATGCTGGCTGTTTCCGCAATAAAGGAATATTTGGCAGCAACTGCCACAGGAACCCCGATGCTGTGTCCCCCGCCCAGGACCAGGGAGACCGTCGGTTTGGACATGCTGGTGATCATTTCGGCGATGGCCAGACCGGCTTCCACATCCCCGCCCACGGTGTTCAAGATGATCAGGATGCCTTCGATCTCGCTACTCTCCTCAAGGGCGACCAACTGGGGAATGACGTGTTCGTACTTGGTCGTCTTGTTCTGGGGCGGCAGCACCAGGTGCCCCTCGATCTGCCCGACGATGGTAAGGCAGTGAATGTTGCTCTTGGGTGTCGCCACCTCGTCGGAGGTACCGAGTTCCTTGATATTTTCAATCGAGTCCTTGGATTTGGCGGTAACTCTGCGGGGCGGATCAGGTTCCCCGGGACTCTCGTCGTGATCAGGTTCATCCGGCGTTGGCGGGTCGTAAGGGTATATTTCCGGCTGGTTTTTCATACCGTATCTTGCCACTGGCTTCCCCCCGGTATATTTTTCTTAATGTTCACCATAATCATGAGACATATACGCGGCCGGGGAAACGCACCGGTTGCCCTTTCCGGTTTTTTCTTGCCGGGGACGGGTATTTGTGGTATGTTAACCGGCGAGGGGCTGGAAGGGGAAGCCGTTCATGACGTTGGTACAGGCGGTGGTGCTGGGTACGGTGCAGGGCCTGGCGGAGTTCCTGCCCATCTCCAGTTCGGCCCATCTCGTGTTGGTCCCGTGGTTTTTCGGTTGGCCGGATCCAGGGCTGACCTTTGACGTCGCCCTGCACATGGGTACGCTTTTGGCGGTGGTGACCTATTTCTGGCGGGACTGGCTACGGCTTCTGGCGCATGCTTTGGGCCGGCCGGCGTCGGGAGAGGGAAAACTCTTCCGGCTCCTGGCTCTGGCCACCATACCGGGGGGTATCTCCGGCTACCTCCTGGAAAAGCAGGCCGAAACCAGCTTCCGTTCCCCCTTTCTGGTGGCGGTGATGCTTGTATCCATGGGTCTGGCCCTTTACCTGGCTGACAAACGGTTTCCCGGATCCAAGGCCCTGTCCGGCACGGGCTGGGCGGACGCCTTATGGATCGGCGCCGCCCAGGCCCTGGCCATTATCCCCGGTGTTTCCCGTTCCGGCGTCACCATGGCGGCGGGCCGGGCGCGCAATCTGAGCCGGGAGGCGGCGGCCCGCTTCTCTTTCCTTTTATCTACCCCCATCATCCTGGGGGCCGGTGTCACCCAGTTGTCCCATATCTCGCCGGGCGCACTGGACGGGGCCTTTTGGGCGGGAGTGGTTTCCTCGGCCCTGGTGGGGTTTTTGGCCATTCGCTGGCTGTTGCGCTACCTGGTTAACCACAATTTCAACATCTTCGTCGGGTATCGCTTCCTCTTGGGCCTGGCCGTCCTGGCGACGGCGGTAAAACGGTGACGAAAGAGGTGGCCGGTAAAGTGACGGTAGGCGTTCTGACCATTGAGCTGTTCTTTGACCAGTCCGGCTCGCTGAAGGACAAAAGGCAGTTGCTCAAGGGCGTGATAGAACGGCTGCGCAGCCGCTTCAACGTTTCGGTGGCCGAGGTGGACGGGATGAATCTGTGGCAGCGCTCCACCGTAGCCGTGGCACTGGTCGGCAACCAGCCGGGTCATGTAACCGAAGTCTTGGAGAAGATACTCCGCTTTGTCGAGGAGCAGGATCTGGGCCAGGTTGCCGCCAGCCACCTGGCTCTCAACTAAAGAAGGACGGGTCCCGCGGTTTACTGGCCGTTGTTCTTGATACGGGCGAAAAGCGCCTCCAGATTCTTGACACTTTCTTTCAGCTCATCCTTGACGTCTTCCATGTTTTGGGTCGGGGCGATGGCCGGGGCCGCTTTGCCGTAGGCGGCGGTCCTTACCGCGGCGTGAAAGACGTTCAGGCTGGTCTGCATGCCCTTCACCGCGGTCGAAATGTTGGCGAAAAGGTTGCCCAGGTTCTCCATCTCGTCGGCCAGGCCGGGGCGGCTGTGCATGGCCAGGAGCAGGGCGGGGAAAAGGAAGCTTGCCGGTCCGTATCCCTGGTTAGGCAATTGACACCCTCCTTAGCGGCTGTTCATCCTGTACTATGCTACGCCGTAAACGTCACTTTGGTTACGTGCCTAAAGCCCGCCGGGAAAACCGCCGAAATACAGACTATGGACAGGTGCGGGGTGATGCGCGCTGGATGTGCAGGTGCTTTTGGAACTGGTGCGTCTTGCGGAGGCGCAGGTAAATCTTGGCTGGCCGGAACAGGGCGGTTCCAACTTTGATTTTTCCCTGTATCTGGACCAGGCCGTGGCCGCCGCCGCGCAGGCAGGGTCCGCGACCGCCGGCGCCCCTTCCCCGGCCGCCAAGGGCGGGCCGGCCCCGCTGAACAACCTGATAGACAGGGTGGCGGCGGACAACGGTCTTCCGTCCTCCCTCCTCCGGGCCGTGGTGGAGGCGGAAAGCGGCGGTAACCCTGCGGCGACCAGTTCCGCGGGGGCTGCCGGGCTGATGCAGCTGATGCCGGGTACGGCGGCTTCCCTGGGCGTCACCGATCCCTACGATCCGGTCCAGAACCTGTACGGGGGAGCCCGTTACCTCAAGGGACTCATCAACCGTTTCGGCGACCTGAGATTGGCCCTGGCCGCCTACAACAGCGGCCCCGGCACCTTGAGCCGCCTGGGCGTCACGAATTGGGAGCGGGACCGGGGCATGCTGCCGGTCGAGACCCAGGCCTACGTGCCCAAGGTGATGGCGCTTTACGGAGCTTACGGCTAGGCTGGGCCGGCAGGAAAACGGGCCGGAGCCGTAGAATGGCTAAAGAAATAAGCTTCGTTAAGGAGGGCCAGGCGTGGAAGGTCAGGTCAAGGTGGCGGCGGACAAAAGGCAAAAGAACGCCGTCGGCGTGCTGAGCATAATCATGGTGGCCGCCTTGCTGGTCATTTTGAGTTCAGTCGGGATTATCGCCCATGTGCCGGCCGTACCGCTGGGATCGGTGGTCGGCCTGATCATGGCCGCGGTGATGATTTTCGGTAAACTTCCGTAAAAGGGCGTGCTCACGGGAAGAATTCGGTGGGCGGATTCTGGCAAAAGGCCCGGATGCATTTTCCTTTCGAAGCCCGGAACAGGTCCTTGAACAGACGGTCGAAGGCGTCCTTTTCCAGACACAGGAAACCCTGCATGTTGCTCAGGGAGCCGTTGACGAACAGGTTGAAGTAGATGTGGTGGGGTGTTTCCCTGACGATAATAAGTCTGTACTCGTTCATCGGTGCCTCCTCCTCTTGTAAGAATTCCATGACTCAATATATTTTTCCTGCCGGCGTCGTGTCTTCGTTTGCTACTGAGCCCCCGGGAAGTTTCCGGGGGTTTTTTCTTTTGGCCGGTAATATCGGCAACAGGCCGTCCATATATATGTATTGTCAATCAAGGCTCGTATCAGTCAGGTACAACCCGGCGGGACCGGGAGACGGGCCCGCCAGGCTTACCTGCCCGGCGGTGTGGGATCGGGGCCCGGGCAACACCATGCTATTGGAGGGGTGATTTTTTTGGAAAGGCTGGACATCTTCCGGGACATCGCCGAGCGCACCGGCGGGGACATTTACATCGGTGTGGTGGGGGGAGTGCGCACCGGTAAGTCGGTCTTTATCAAACGGTTCATGGACCTCCTCGTTCTGCCCAACATCAAGAACGTCTATGACCGGGAGAGGGCCAAGGATGAACTGCCCCAGAGCGGGACGGGCCGCACGGTGATGACCACCGAGCCCAAGTTCATTCCCAACGAGGCGGTGGAAGTCGCCATTACCCCCAGCCTGAAGGTGAAGGTAAGGCTGGTGGATTGCGTCGGGTACCGCGTGGACGGGGCGCTGGGCTACGACGACGAGGACGGGCCGCGCCTGGTTTCCACGCCCTGGTACGAGGAGCCCATTCCCTTCCAGGAAGCGGCGGAAATCGGTACGCGCAAGGTGATTTCCGAGCACTCGACCATCGGCATCGTGGTCACGACCGACGGTACGATTACCGACATTGCGCGGGAAGGTTACGTGGACGCCGAGGAACGCATCATCGGCGAACTGAAGGAAATCAACCGCCCCTTCCTGATCGTCCTGAACTCCGCCCGGGCCGGCGACCCCCAAACCATGCAACTGGCGGAGGAACTGGCCGGGAAGTATGACGTTCCGGTACTGCCGGTCAACTGCCTGGAAATGGGCCAGGAGGACATACTTAAAATCCTGGAGCAGGTGCTGTACGAGTTTCCCGTCAACGAGGTCAACATCGCCCTGCCCGCCTGGGTGGAGGAACTGGAAGCCGGGCACTGGCTGCGTGAGAAGTTGGAAGGGGCGGTACGCGAAGCGGTGGGCCAGGTGCGCCGCCTGCGGGACGTGGGGGGAGCCGCGGAGCAACTGGGCACCGGCGAGTTTGTTCAGGATGTTTTCGTTCGCAAGCTCGACGCTGGTACCGGCCTGGTTTCCATGGAGATCACGGCTGCTTCCGGGTTGTTCTACCGGGTGCTCAGCGAGGAAACGAGCTTTACCGTCGACAGTGAGAGCCAGCTCCTGCGCCTGATGAAGGACCTCAGCCAGGCCAAGCGGGAATACGACAAGGTGGCCGGCGCCCTGGCCGAAGTGCGGGAAACCGGTTACGGGGTGGTAACGCCCCGCTTGAACGAAATGAACCTGGAAGAACCGGAGCTGATCCGCCAGGGCAACCGTTTCGGGGTGAAATTGAAGGCTTCGGCTCCCTCCCTGCACATTATCCGGGCGGATATCACCACCGAGATTACACCGATCATCGGCACGGAGAAGCAGTGCGAGGAACTGGTCCGCTACATGCTGAACGAATTCGAGGAGAACCCGAACAAGATCTGGGATTCGGAAATATTCGGCAAGTCCCTGCACGATCTGGTGCGGGAGGGCATCCAGAACAAACTGCACCGCATGCCGGAAAACGCGCAGGTTAAACTGCAGGAAACCCTGACTCGCATTGTCAACGACGGCAGCGGCGGCCTGATCTGCATCATAATCTGAGGCGGGGGAGAGGGACCGGCGGCAAATCCGGTCCTTTTACATCTTGCTATCTATGGGCTTTATCAAAAGCATCGCCCGTGAGGGCGATGCTTTTGGTTCAGTTGCCGAGAAATGACCGTATTGCAACTGGAATCTCCTCCAGCCCGGCATATATTTATCTTACACCAGTGTAACGATGCGGCCAAACTTGGATATTTTACGGAAGGTGGTTGGTATCCTTCCGGGGGGCAGGCGGTGCTTGGACGGCCTGCAGTCCTGCCCTTTTACTCCCGGTTCTTGCCCCGGCTGCCCCCCGGCGATATAATGGTAGGGGCGGCTGGATGGAAATGAGCGGGCATCGAAGGACGGTGGTTTTATGTCCAGGCGGGAGATCAAAGTGGGAATGCTGGGGCTGGGCACGGTGGGACGGGGCGTTTGCCGTCTGCTGGCCGCCAACGGCCCGCTCCTTGATCAGCGCGCCGGGGCGGGTATCACGCTCAAAAAGGTGCTGGTGCGGGACTTGTCCCGCGACAGGGGTCTGGCGTTGCCGCCCGGTCTTTTAACCACCAATGCCGGGGATATTTTAAGCGACCCGGAGATCGAGATCGTCATCGAGGTAATGGGCGGCACCGGATCCGCCCTGGAGTACGTGTTGAGCGCCCTGCGCTCCGGGCGGAGCGTGGTTACGGCCAACAAGGACATGGTTTCCACCCACGGCCGGGAACTCTTCGCAGCCGCGGCCGAAGGGGGATCTGATATCCTCTTCGAAGCCTCCGTGGCCGGGGGTATCCCCATTATCACACCCCTCAAGGAGAGCCTGGCGGCCAACCGCATTCTCTCCCTGCACGGCATCATCAACGGAACGACCAACTATATCCTGACGCGGATGACCAGGGAGGGGCTCGGTCTGGCCGAGGCCCTGCGGGAAGCGCGATCGGCCGGCTACGCCGAAGCGGATCCGGCCGCGGACGTGGAAGGTTTGGACGCGGCCCGCAAGCTGGCCATCCTGGCTTCCATAGCCTTCAACACCCGGATAGTGCCCCAGGACGTAGCCGTGGAAGGAATCATGTCGGTGACCGCCGAAGATATTGCTTACGCCCGCGAATTCGGGTTTACGATCAAGCTCCTGGCCATCGCCCGGGAGACGGCCGGGGGCATCGACGTCAGGGTCCATCCGGCGTTTGTGCCGGACGGACATCCGCTCGCCGCGGTGAGCGGGGTTTTTAACGCTGTCTTTGTGGTCAGCGATGCGGCCGGGGAATCCATGTTCTACGGGCGGGGGGCCGGGGAAATGCCCACGGCGAGCGCAGTGGTGGCCGATGTGATGGACGCCGTCCGCCATTTGTTGTACCGGGCTCCCGGCCTTTTCGGCTGCACCTGTTTCGAGAACAAGCCCTTGAAGCCGCCCGGCCTGGTGGAAAGCAGGTTTTACCTGCGCCTCAAGGTGGCCGACCGACCCGGTGTTCTGGCGGCCATAGCCCGGGTTTTCGGCGACAACGGGGTCAGTCTGGCCCAGGTGGTGCAAAAACAGGCCGGCGACCTGGCCGAACTGGTGGTCATCAGCCACCGGGTCAGGGAAGCCTGGTTACGCCAGGCGCTGGTTGACATCGGCGGTCTGCCGGTGGTGCGCGAGGTTGCCAGCGTTATACGGGTGGAGGGGGAGGATCACTAAGTGGCCTGGCCGGGAGTTATCAAGGCCTATCGCAAATTCCTGCCGGTTGGCGACCTTACGCCGCCGCTCTCGCTCAACGAGGGGAACACCCCGCTTATCAGGGCGGTTAACCTGGGAGACGTCGTACCGGTTGATTTGTTTTTTAAGTTCGAGGGGACCAATCCGACCGGTTCTTTCAAGGACCGAGGCATGGTGCTGGCGGTGGCCAAAGCCCTGGAGGAGGGCAGCAGGGCGGTGATGTGCGCCTCCACCGGCAACACCGCGGCCGCGGCGGCGGCATATGCGGCGCGGGCGGGGGTCACGTGCACGGTGC
>JAJYZD010000130.1 GCA_021800315.1 Bacillota bacterium
CAAGCGGCCTCCCCGGTTCGCCGGCCGGTAGCAGGGGGGTGGAACCGGCCCGGCCGGCGGCAAAGATGGGTCCGGGCGCCCGGAAGGGAGGTGAACGAACAGATGAGTTCGTGCTCATCGACGAAAGAGCCTGTTCTGACCGCGCCGGTTCGGGAAACCGTGGAAAAGTCGCCGTTTCTGGCCCTTACCACGCTGTCCGGCGACGGCCGGCCCCACACCATCGCGGTGGCCAAGGTAAAGGAAATCAGGGGGAGTGACACCCTGGTCTTCGGAGTGTACAAGATGGTCAGGACGCGCCAGAATCTCGCCGAGACCGGTGGCCTGCAAGTGGTCGCCGTGAACGGCCAGGCCGGGTACCGTTTGAGCGGTAAGGCTACGGCGACGGCGGAGGAAGTAACCCTGACGGTAGACGGGGTGGAAGCCCTTCTATAACCGCGGGAATCGGGGGACCCCGTCGCCGGCGTGGTCGCACGCGGGAGCGGCGGGGTCCCCGCGGTCTCCGGCCGACGGAAAGAAAACCAGGACCGAAAGCGCCGGTGACGGCTGGAAAATCACCGGGGCAAAGGTCTGTAAAGGAGTTAAAAAGGATGACAGGGGATAACGGTTCCGGTCTGGTTGAAGTTCTTACCACCTTCTGCCTTCTGGTCGACGAGATTAAGAACGCTTTTTTCGGCAACAGGAAGGAAGCCGTTGCGGCGGCCAGGCGGTTGGCCCGGCGGGCTTTGGACGTTTCCGGGGCAGGGCGGGACGCCGCCGGTAATCAGGGAGTGGGCCGTATAGTCGGTAACCTGGCTGATATGCTGCTCCATATATGCGACGGGGTCGAAAAAAAGATGGAGAGCCAAATTCCCTTCAGCACCAGGGCCGTACTGGAAACGAGTTATCTTCTGAGGGAACTCCGGGCCTTATTCGAAACCACCGCCGAGTTCGCTAAATTCCGCGACCAGTTCGTTTTCGATTTATTTAAAGAAAAGCAGGTCGGCATTGAGGAACTGCATAAGACCTTTATCGCCCGCCACGAGACCAGGCTGATGGAGGGGATTTGTCTGAACGACGCCGCGGTGATCTATCTGAACCTGCTCACAAATATCAGCAATATAACCAGGGAACTGACTAAACTGGTATTCATCCTGCCGGTGGCGCCGCCGGGCCAGGCCGCCCGCTAGTTCCCGCCAGGGATTCCCCCCCGGCGGGAGGAGTTTTAAGGAGGTGCATGGAGACAGCATGGGCAGGGACCTGAGTCGGATACATCCCGGGTTGCAGCAGTTAGCCGAACGCAACGAAATACATCCGGAAATGCTGGAGTTAATCGGCCAGGTACCTTTGTTGCGCAGATACCTGGGAGAAGATGTCGGAATACTCATCACTGATAAGGAACGCATTCTGGTCTGCATAAACGGTGATATAAAGCTGCCGATGAAGCCGTTGGACAAGCTGAAAAAAGGCGGTTCCATTGATGGCTTCATGACGGCCGGGAAAAAAACCGTCAAATATGTTGGAAAGGAGGTATACGGGATACCGTATGCCGGAGCCGGCGTGCCTGTTTATGCCGATGGCGAAGTGATCGGGGCGTTTGTAACCACTACGCCGCTGAGGCACGTGGAAATGGTGGATGATGTCTCGAAGGAAATGAGTGAAACCGTCAAGGCGGCTGTTTCCGGGATCGCCGCCCTGGCCGCCTCCGCCCAGGAACTGGCCGCGTCTTCCGCCGATCTGACCAGTAACACCAGGGGTATCGATGAGGAAGTTAAGAATATGGACGATATTATGGATATTATCACGGATATTGCCACGCAAACTCACCTTCTCGGTCTCAATGCCGCTATTGAAGCGGCCAGGGCGGGAGATGTCGGGCGGGGGTTCCATGTCGTCGCCGAAGAGATAAGAAGACTGGCCATGCGAACCCGTTCCTCGGTTAAGGACGTATCGGACAAACTGCAGGGCATAAAGAAACGCATCAAATCGCTGACCGATAATATTGTGAAGGTCCAGGATGTTGTCGACGAACAGGCCGCGACAGCCCAGGAAGTCAACGCGTCTGTTGCCGGGATCGAGCCGGTTTCCGAAAAACTCAAGGCCGGCGTCCGGCGGCTGATCGGCGAGCAGTGACCCCTTCCCCGGGCCGGGGCGGAGGAGGCCGGGCCGCCGACTCTCCGGCTCCCCTGGCACCGGACCACTGTTGCCCCCGGCCGCGGGGAGCCCGCCCGGCAAAGATGCCGGGCGGCATCATAGATGATAACCCCCATCGAAATAAACATCCCCGACCTTATTGAAAAGTCCCATTGCTTCGCCGGAAGTGATGAATTACGGCATCTTTCTTCGTCCGACTGGCGGAAGGCCGGCTCTTGAGGCCGGTGATTACCGTGTCTTTCATGATTTCCTGTATGGCATGGATCTTGCTCTTACATATGGTCAGGGAAACGGACCGGTTGTGCCGGGCAGGGAGGTGGCGGCGGAGAAGGAGCGGCCTATGGCCTTAATCAGAGGACTGCGGGTTGGGCAGTAGGCTGTTTAAGGTCAAAGAATTGGTTTGGAAGGCCCGGGGCGGATGTCCGGGTAGCATTTTCCAGGAAGGAGGAGCCGATAATGGACATCAGTTTACCGAAAAAGGTGACTATGACCGAGTTGCTGGCGCGCGACGGTTTCCAGCACGAGTCGTGGTTCGTTCCCACCGATACCAAGGTGTACTTTATCGACCGCTGCTCAGAATTAGGATTCAAGTGCGTAGAGGTTACCAACTTCAGCCATCCGCGGAACCTGCCTCAATTCAAGGATGCGGAAGAAGTGCTGAAGCGGATTAAGCGGGTGCCCGGAGTAACCTATAAATGCTACGGCATGAGCGACAAAGCCATCGAACGCGCGGTCAAGGCGAAGGAAGCAGGGTACGGTCCGGATGTCCTGGCGTTCACCATTTCGACTACGGAATCGCACAGCCGGCGCAACGCGGGCAAGAGTACCAAGGAATTCCTGGCGGCCATGCCCGGCTGGATTAAATCGTTGCACGCCGCCGGGATCAAGGCCAATATGGCCATTGCCGGGGTGTTCGGCTGTTCGATCGAAGGACCGGTGCCCATGGAGACAACGTTCGAATACATCGAACGGGGGCTGGAGATGGGCATAGACGAGGCCACCCCCTGCGATACCACGGGCGAGGCTTCGCCCGACCGGGTGTACCGGTTCTACGGCCTGCTGCGGGAAAAGTTCCCCGGTGCCGACGTGCATATGGCTCATTTCCACGATTCGCGCGGTATGGCCATGGCCAACTACCTGGCGGCAATGATGGCGGGGGTGACGCATCTGGAAAGCTCCCTCGGGCAGTTGGGCGGTCAGCCGGCCTTCATCGTCGACGGCGTGCCGGGAATCGGGACGGGACACAACTACACGCCCAGCGATCTTGTAGGCAACGCCGCCACGGAGGATCTCGTGGTCATGCTGGACGAGATGGGTATCGAGTCCGGGGTCGACGTGGAACAGGTGCTGGAGACCGGGCGGGTTTTGGAACGTTGCCTGGGCCGGGACCTGCGGCCCTACTGCACGAAGACCGGCCGTATTCCGAAGTGCCGGACCAACTGGTGCGGCGTACCCCCTTTCAGTTCCCAATGGTGGGCTAATTCCTATGCGAACGGAGCCAGATGATTTCAGGCGAATCGTGGAGGGATGTATGAGTATGAATTTGGCAGACGGTTTACGTATTAACTCCTGGCGTTGTCCCGACAAGACAGCGGTCGTATTTCAAGACAAGCGGGTTACCTACGCCGAACTCAACGCCAGGGCCAACCGTTTCGCCCACGCGATGGCGGACCTCGGTATAGGCCGGGGGGACAAGGTTGCGATCATCCTGTACAATTGCACCGAATTCCTGGAAATCTACCACGGGCTGGCCCGGCTAGGCGCGGTTTCCGTGCCGGTAAACTTCCGGCTGGTCGGGACGGAGCGGGAGTACATCGTCAGGAATTCCGACGCCAAGGCGGTTATCCTGGGAACCGAATTCGTAAGCGGCCTGAAGCCCGGGAACCTGCCCAAGGTGGCCCCCGGTTTCTACATTGCGGTCGGTCCAAAGGCGGACGTGCCCCCCGGCATCAGTTGCTACGAAGAGTTGCTGCAGGGACGGCCCGATAGCGAGCCGGTGGTCGAGGCCAGCGAGGCGGATCTGTTCTACTTCGGTTACACCTCCGGAACCACCGGTTTTCCCAAAGGGGCGATGATCCAGACCAGGGGAACCCTGGAGGTGGTCAGAAACGCCATGGCCCGCAATGCCAACCGCGCGGACGCCGATATGGCCGGGCGGGTACTGCTGGCCATAATGCCCGTCTGCCATTCCAACAGCATCTGGGCGACCCTGATCACTTTCTGGATGGGTGGGACCAACGTGATTTTCCCGTCGGGTAAATTCGATGCGGAAGGCGTACTGGCGACAATCGAGAGGGAAAAGGTTACGACTACTTCCATGGTCCCCACCATGATAACAAGAATCCTGGAATTGCCTGAGGAAATCAAGTCGAAATATGACATCGGCAGTCTTACGTCACTCGGTTCCTCCTCGGCACCGCTCTTGACCAAGACCAAGGAAGAAGCCTTGAAGTACTTCAAGAACGCCAGGTTCAGCGAAGGATACGGTTCCACGGAAACCGGGGCTTTAACCACCCTGCGCCACAAGGATCAATTGCGTAAGATCCGCAGTATCGGTAAGCCGAACCCCGGTATCGAAATCAAACTTGTCGCCGAAACCGGTGAAGAAGTAAGAGAACCGGGTCAGGTCGGGGTACTTTGGGCCAAAGCGCCTTCGGCTTTCATCGGTTATTACAAGGACCAGGCGAAAACCCGGGAAGCTATTAACGGCGAATGGTCGACGGCCGGGGACCTGGCGTACTTCGACGAGGAGGGATACTACTTCCTGGTTGATCGTAAGAACGACATGATCATCAGTGGCGGGGAGAATATCTATCCGGCCGAAATCGAAGAAGTGCTGAGTAAGAATCCGGCCGTTTCCGAGGTGGCGGTAATAGGTGTACCTCATCCCCAATGGGGAGAGGAGGTCCGGGCCCTGGTGCTGCTCAAGGATGGGGAGCAGGTTTCCGAGCAGGAATTGATCGAGTTTTGCAGGGACAAACTGGCCGGTTACAAGCGTCCCCGCACGATCGAATACGTAAGTGATTTTCCCCGTACGGCCACCGGCAAAATCCTCAAGAGAACCCTGCGCCAGAGTTACTGGCAGGGGCAGGAGCGGGCTATCTGACCGGCCGGGGGTTCAGGCCGTTTTAACGTGGTTCGCGCCGGGTCCGGTCCTAAAGTCTCCCGGCCCTAAAGTCGGGACTTTTAGAAGCCAAAAAGTTCGTCCGACAGGTGGTACTTCCTCATGCAGGAGAAAGTGGATAGATTTAGGGAGATCAGGGAACAAGTGCGCCGGCCCGCCCCGCCGGGGACGGTTAAAGAAGGAAACATACCGCGCCTGGGCGCCAGGGCGATGATCGGGCAGTTACTGGACGAAGGTACTTTTACCGAGATCAATATGCTGGCGAAACACCGGTGTACTGATTTCGGCATGGAAAACAAGGGCGCCCTGGGCGACAGCGTTATCACCGGATACGGCAAAATCGCCGGCCGGCCGGTCTTCCTTTACGTGCAGGACGCCACGGTCATGGGCGGCTCCCTGGGCGCCGCCCACGCCCGCAAGATCGCCGGCGTAATGGATATGGCGGCGAAAGCCGGCGCGCCGGTTATCGGGCTGTGCGACTCCGCCGGGGCCAGAATTCAGGAGGGGACGGATGCCCTGGCCGGCTACGGCGAGATTTTCTACCGCAATACCCGTTATTCCGGGGTCATCCCCCAGATTACCGGGA
Organism: Bacillota bacterium; assembly: GCA_021800315.1. Classification (GTDB taxonomy): domain Bacteria; phylum Bacillota; class Desulfotomaculia; order Desulfotomaculales; family JAJYZD01; genus JAJYZD01. The sequence goes on from JAJYZD010000130.1 coordinate 5,841, forward strand.
TTATGGGGATCAGCGCCGGAGGAGCGGTTTATTCGCCGGCCATCACTGATTTTGTGGTCCAGGCGGACAAAACCGGCTACATGTTCATCACGGGCCCGGCCATTATCAAGGAAGTGATGGGTCAGGACATCACCATGGACGAACTGGGCGGGGCCCATGTTCATACCCAGGTTACGGGCAGCGCCGATTTCTTCGCGGCGACCCAGGCCGAGGCCCTGGTCCTTATCCGTCGCTTAATGAGTTACCTGCCCCAAAACAACTTGAGCGGCGTGCCCCGGGTGGAGCCCCGCAGTCCGGTAAAGGAACCGGACCCCGGTTTGCTGAGCCTCTTACCGGCCAGTTCCAAGCGCGGCTTCGACATGCGCCGGATAATCGGGCGTCTGGTCGACGACGGGGAGTTTATGGAGGTCAAGGCGGACTTCGCCCGGAGCGTCATTGTCGGTTTCGGCCGTTTCGACGGATGGACGGCGGGCATCGTCGCCAACCAGCCCCAAGTCTTCGCGGGCGTGCTGGACAGCGACAGCACGGACAAGGCGGCCCGCTTCGTCCGTTTCTGCGACGCCTTCAATATACCTCTGGTGAACCTGGTGGACATTCCCGGTTTCATGCCGGGGGTGCAGGAGGAGTACAAGGGGATCATCCGGCATGGCGCCAAACTGCTCTATGCCTATGCGGAGGCTACGGTACCCAAAATTACGGTTATAATCCGCAAGGCCTACGGCGGGGCGTATATAGCCATGTGCAGCAAGCACCTGGGCGCCGACCTGGTCCTGGCCTGGCCGACGGCGGAGATTGCGGTCATGGGGCCGGAAGGCGCCGTCAAGGTGATTTTCAAAAAGGAACTGGCACAGGCCCAGGATCCGGAAAAGACCAGGCAGGACAGGATCAAGGAGTACGAGGACAAATTCGCCAATCCCTATGACGCCGCCTTCAAGATGCATATCGACGATGTAATCGACCCTTCGGAAACCAGAATCAGGATCATCAGTGCCCTGGAAATACTGGCGGCCAAGAAGCAGGAGGGTATCTTCAAAAAACACGGCAATATACCGTTGTGACTGACTGGTTGACCGGCAATATTGAAAAAGTGTAGTGGTGAAGCGTTATGTTTAAGAAAATTCTTGTTGCCAACCGTGGCGAAATCGCGCTACGGGTTATCCAGGCCTGTACGGAACTGGGCATTGATGCCGTCGTGGTCCATACGGAGGCCGACCGGGACAGTCTGCCCTGCCGGAAGGCCGCCGGGACGGTCAACCTGGGCGGCCCGAAGGAGTACCTGAACGCGGCCAAAATCGTCGACGCGGCCAAACACTGCGGCGCGGAGGCCGTTCATCCCGGTTACGGCTTCCTTTCGGAAAACGCCGCGTTCGCCGGGGCCTGTCTGGATGCCGGCCTGACGTTCATCGGTCCTTCGCCGGAAGTGATCAAAACCATGGGTGACAAGGTGGCGGCGAAAGAAACCGCCTTGCGGGCGGGCGTTCCGGTCATACCGGGGTCGGGCGGGGCGGTTGCGGGGGTGGAGGAAGCGCTGGCCCTGGCCGGCCGGATGGGCTATCCCGTAATGATCAAAGCGGCGGCCGGGGGCGGTGGCCGGGGGATGCGGCTGGTTGGGAACGCCGATGAACTGGCGGGCGCCTTCAACGCGGCGCGGAGCGAGTCCCAGTCGTGTTTCGGCGATTGCACCCTCTATCTGGAACGGTTTATCCGCCAGCCGCGCCACGTGGAAATCCAGTTGCTGGCCGACGGCTATGGCAACGTGGTCCACCTGGGGGAAAGAGACTGTTCCCTCCAGCGGCGCCACCAAAAGATTCTCGAGGAGGCTCCCTGCCCGGTGCTGGGCGAGGCGACCAGGCGGGAGATGGGGGAAGTGGCGGTCCGGTTGGCCCGGGATGTGGGCTACCTCGGGGCGGGGACCGTCGAGTTCCTGCTGGACGGGGAGGGCAGGTTCTATTTTATGGAGATGAACACCCGGATCCAGGTCGAGCATCCGGTAACGGAGATGGTCTACGGTATCGACCTGGTCAAGGAGCAGATCCGGGTGGCGGCCGGGATGCCCATGAGCTTCGGCCAGGATGACGTCCGAATACGCGGCGCCGCCCTGGAGTGCCGGATCAACGCGGAAGATCCCGCCCAGGGCTTCCTGCCCAATCCGGGTACCGTCACCACCTGCGTTCCGCCCGGGGGCTTCGGGGTCCGGCTGGACAGCGCGGTTTTTCCCGGCTACACCATTTCGCCCTACTACGATTCCATGATCGGGAAACTGATTACCTGGGGCAGGGACCGGCCGGAGGCTATCGCGCGCATGCGGCGGGCCCTGGACGACTTCGTTGTGGAAGGGGTCCGGACGACCATTCCTTTTCACCAAAAGATCATGCGCCATGCCGGCTTTGCGGCCGGTAGCTATACCACCGGTTTCCTGGCTGAAAACGAGGCCGTACTGTGTCCCAAACCGGCGGCCCGTCCGTCGCTGGTCGAGACTCTGCTGAAAAGGTATGAACTCTCCATTAACAACTGGGTCTACGAGTTGGAAATCGAAGGCAGCGCCTGACATCCGGGCCGGCTTTTATTACGGGAGGGACAATGTAATGGCGGGCAAAATGAAAACCATGGACGGGAACAAGGCGGCAGCCTACGTGTCGTACGCTTTCACGGAGTGTTCGGCGATTTTCCCCATCACGCCGTCTTCGCCCATGGCGGAATATATCGACGAATGGAGTTCCCAGGGACAGAAGAACCTGTTCGGCCAACCGGTGCGGGTGGTGGAGATGCAGTCGGAGGCCGGCGCGGCGGGCGCCCTGCACGGCGCCCTGACGGCGGGGGCCCTTTCCACCACCTACACCGCTTCCCAAGGCCTGTTGCTGATGATTCCCAATATGTACAAAATGGCCGGGGAGTTGCTGCCGGGCGTGATCCATGTATCGGCCAGGGCGGTGGGCACGCACGCTCTGAGCATTTTCGGGGATCACTCCGACGTGATGGCCTGCCGGCAAACCGGCTTTGCCATGCTGGCTTCCGGCAATGTGCAGGAAGTTATGGATCTGGCCGGGGTCGCCCATCTGGCGGCGGTGAAGTCGCGAGTGCCGTTCCTGCACTTTTTCGACGGGTTCCGGACTTCGCACGAGATGCAAAAAATAGAGGTTATCGACTACCAGGATTTTGCCGCCCTGGTCGACCACGGCGCGATCGAAGCCTTCCGGACGTCGGCCCTGAGTCCCGAACATCCTGTGACCAAGGGAACCGCCCAGAATCCGGACATTTTCTTCCAGGCCAGGGAAGCCTGCAACCCCTACTACGTAAACGTACCGGACATTGTGGCCCGCTATATGCGGGACATCGGCGCAATAACCGGCCGGGACTACCGCCCCTTCGACTATTACGGTCCGCCCGACGCGGAATATGTGATCGTAGCCATGGGCTCGGTGTGCGACGTCATTGAGGAGACCGTTAATTACCTGGGCGGCGGCGGAGAGAAAGTGGGCCTGGTCAAGGTCCGCCTGTACAGGCCTTTTTCCGGCGAGTACCTGTTCGGTGTTCTGCCCCGGACGGTGAAGAAAATCGCGGTTCTCGACCGTACCAAGGAGCCCGGCGCCCTGGGTGAACCGCTCTATGAAGACCTGCGGACCGTTTTTTACGACCGTCCGGAAAAGCCGGTAATCATCGGGGGCCGCTACGGACTTGGCTCCAAGGACGTTGTTCCGGCGGACATAATGGCTGTATACGATAATTTGCAGGCGGACACCCCTAAAAACGGTTTTACGTTGGGCATAACGGACGACGTTACCCATCTCTCCCTTCAGCGCGGATCAGGTATCGATGTCACGCCGGAGGGTACCATCCAGTGCAAGTTCTTCGGCCTTGGTTCCGACGGAACGGTGGGCGCCAACAAACAGGCCGTGGAGATCATCGGAGACAATACCGGCCTGTACACCCAGGCCTATTTCGCCTATGATTCCAAGAAATCCGGCGGAAATACCATCTCCCACCTGCGTTTCGGTAAAAATCCGATCAGGTGTCCGTACCTGATCACTGACGCCGACTTCGTTTCCTGCAGCAACCAATCTTATGTATACAGCCTAAACCTCCTGTCGGGACTGAAAGCCGGCGGAACCTTTCTCCTCAACTGCACCTGGTC
>JAJYZD010000131.1 GCA_021800315.1 Bacillota bacterium
TTTCCGGTGGCTATAGCGGAGGGGTCACACCCGTTCCCATCCCGAACACGGAAGTTAAGCCCTCCCGCGCTGATGGTACCTGGGGCGCAAGCCCCCGGAAGAGTAAGTCGCCGCCGGAATTATTTTAGAAAGACCCTGCCTTTAAGGCAGGGTCTTTCGCATAGTGCGGATAAATTACCAAATAACTGTTACCGAGTATTGGCAGATCTGCGGGTCGGCGGTCATGATAGAGAGATCTTCGCAAAGAGCTTGGGCTACCAGGAGCCGGTCAAAAGGATCCCGGTGGTACGCCGGCAGGGTGTTAACGTGCAGGGCGTGGTTCATCTGTACCGGTAGGGCGCTGATGGCATTGACATCGAGTTGTTCGGCAACCATGGTTCCCACATCGGCAGGCAGCTTCAGTTTGCCCAAGCCGGCCTTGATGGCGATTTCCCAGCCACTGGCGGCGCTGAGGAACAAATCATTGGACCCGTCGCCGATAAGGTCCCTGGCTTTGGGAGAGAGGCGGCGGTCGTCGGTGATCCACCACAAAAAAACATGGGTGTCCAAAAGCACTCTCATGACTCGAACGCGGCCAAAACAGTTTCCGGCAGGGGCGAGTCGAAATCATCGGCAATGACGATTTTCCCTTTGGCACTTCCCGGCGTACGCCTCACATGTTCCTCGACTATGGGGACAAGACGGGCCACGGGCCGACCGGCTTTGGCTATGACAATCTCCTGACCCTCCCTGGCTTTGATCAGGAGTTTCGAGAAATGGGTCTTGGCTTCATGAACGTTAACCTGCAGGACCATCAACCTCACCGCCTTAAATACCACTATAGACTAAGTGATGGACTAATGTCAATGGGGTCGGGAATAGGTCAATGCAGCACTGCACTCTGCTTATCGCGGGTCTTTCTATTCGGGGGCGGAAAGTCCGGCCATCGTAGGGTAGCTGCGGGGGCGCCTTCGATTTTCAGTTTCCCTTTGATTGTCAGCCTGTTTGCGGCGATAAAGATGATGTCCGGCTGGTACGTGTTCTTACGGTTCAGATGGACGTCCAAGGGGGGTAAAGCACGGAGCCAGGGGCGTTCTCCCTGACAAAGCGGTGCAATCTGTCGTTCAGGTTCGAGGAGACTTCCTGGTGGAAGGGAGTTGGAGCAGGAGCCACCACGAGTTCACCTCTTATCAGTTGGTAGCGTGAACCCTCCGGCAGCTTGGCGTAGTCATCGTAGGTGTACTTCCCGTTGCGGTAGGGCAATGCGGTTTCCCCGGTCCCGTCCATTGTCGTCGCTCCTTTTGCTACGCGCCGTCTTTTCTGATCCGGGTACGTCTACAGGCGGGCTTTGGTGAATTCTTATTCACCAGGATCAAAGAAAAGTTCGTCCATCTCCACGGTGAATCCGGGCAGGAGCATGGAGGCAACCGTTCCCTGTCCGGCGACCCGTTGATCGGAAACAAACCTGCCGTTCGTGGCCACGAAAACCTCCACGGTCCTGGTTTCAGGATCCACCACCCAGTATTCTCTGACGCCGTATTGCTCGTAGTTCCTGAACTTGGTGCCTAGATCGTCCTGGGCTGTGGAAGGAGACAGAATCTCCACCACCAGGTCGGGAGCGCCTTCGATTTTCCGCTTCCCCTTGATCCCCAGCCTGTTTCTGGCAATAAAGATGACGTCCGGCTGGTAGGTCTCCTTCTTGTTCAAATAAACATCCAAAGGGGCGTTCCGCACGATGCCCAGGCGGTTCTTCAGGACGAAGCCGCCGAGCAGGTGGCTCAGGGTCCACGAGATGTCCTGGTGGAAGGGAGTCGGAGCAGGAGCCACCACGAGTTCACCTCCTATCAGTTGGTAGCGTGAACCCTCCGGCAGTTTGGCGTAGTCATCGTAGGTGTACTTTCCGCTACGGTACGGCAATGCGGTTTCCCTGATCCCGACCATGGTCGACCATCCTCCGTTGGTTGTTGCAGACCATCTTTCCTCTGATTATATCGACAAACCGGTTTCGGTCAAGGCCAAACTGATGTTCGACGGGATTGCCGGAAGGGAAAGCAGTCTGCGGGGGAGAAGTATTCCTCATCTTTGATACAAGCCATTTCCCGAAAGGAGCCGGGTAAAATGCCGGGCAAGGTTGTTTCTCTCACGGAAGCGATAAAAGCGATTCCCGACGGAGCCACAGTAGCACTGGGTGGGAACACCATCCACCGGTCGCCCTGCGCCGCCATTCACGAGGTGATCCGGCAGGGCAAAAAGGGACTTACCCTGGTGAAGACGGCCGGGGCTTACGACGTGGATGTGCTGTGCGGTAACGGGGCGGCGGACGCCGTGCTGGCCGCCTACGTAGGCTTCGAGAACTTCGGGTTGGCCCCCCGCTTCCGCAAGGCGGTGGAAAGCGGCCGGGTCAAGCTCTATGAACACACCTGACCGACCGTCCACGCGGGGCTGCGGGCCGCGGTCCAGGGTGTTCCCTTCATGCCGGTCAAGGGACTGGCCAATTCGGGTCTGGTGGAAGCCCGGGGTTGGCGCAAAGTGGCCGATCCTTACGGGAGCGGCGAAGTGGTGGTCATTCCGGCGATAGCGCCGGATTGGGCCGTAGTGCACGTGCACGAATGCGATGCGGCCGGCAACGCCTTCGTGGACGGTTCCCGCTACGACGACATACTGCTGGCGCGGGCCAGCCGCCAAGTGCTGGTAACCTGTGAGAGGATCGTGCCGTCGCCAAGGTTTGTGGAGAACCCGGGGCGGACCGCTATTCCGGGATTCACCGTGGACCTGGTGGCGGAAGTCGCCGGAGGTGCCCGTCCCACCAGTTGCGGCGGGCTGTATCCCTACGACCGCGACTTTCTCACCGGCTATCTGCAGGCGGCCGGCGATGATGACCGCTACCGGGAGTTTTTGGCCCAGCGCGTTTTCGGGTGGGATTAAGGGAAGGGGAGTGGTACCTTGAGTCTGCAGATAGCGGATCAGATGGCGGTGAGCCTGGCCCGTCTCCTGCAAAACGGGGAGACCGTGTTCCACGGGGTGGCGTCCCCGCTCCCCATGGTGGCGGTTCTCCTGGCTAAGAAGCTGCACGCGCCGGACCTGGTCTACCTGAACATCACCGGTAGCGTCGACCCGCAGCCGGAGCGGCTGCCCGAGTCCACCGTGGATCCGGTGCTCCTCAACGGCACGGCCGGTTTCTTCGAACTGCAGGACGTTTTCGACCTGGCGGCCAGGGGCCGGTTGGACACCGCTTTTTTGAGCGGCATCCAGATCGATCGCCGGGGTTGTATCAACATGAGCGCGGTCGGGCCGTACGAAAAGCCGAAGGTCCGGTTGCCGGGCGGAGCCGGCAGCGCCTTCCTCATGGAGACCGCCCGCCGGGTAATCCTTTGGCGGACCAAGCACGACCCACGCACCTTTGTCGAGCAAGTGTCCTTCGTCACGGCCTGCGGCCGGGTAGACCGGGTGGTGACCCCCTTGGCGGTCTTCCGCCTGGGGGTGGAAGGTCTGGGCGTGGAAAGCATCCACCCGTACGCGGATCCGGCGACGGTACGCCGGGAAACCGGCTTTGCCGTGGAGGTGGACGAGAGTACGCCGGTAACGCCGGCGCCGACGGAGGGGGAACTGGCCGCTCTGGCGGCGGTCGATCCGGAAAAGGTGAGGCTGTTCGAGTTCTAATCAGACCGCCCCCTGGTTTCGAGAGACAGTGGGCAGAGTCCCGCGGTCCGGATTAACAATTGATGATCATCAATCAGACGGCCAGGCCTTATCTGAAGCGATATGCGGATCGGGCTTTTACGGAGGGGGAAAAGGGAATCCCTGCGGGAGATCGCCAGGATACTTTCCGATCGACGTTTCACCAATGGGGGCCCGGGATAGACTGAAGCCTATCCCGGGATGTGGACCACCAGGCGCGGGATGCCTTCTACGGATCCCCGGGAGAGCTTTTTCCCGGGGATCCCGTTTGTCCGGACTGTCGGTGGGAACCGGGGTATTACGGGAAGATTTGTTCTCTAAAATCCTGTCAGATATCTTGACAATACCATTGTCAGGTTTTATAATGGAGCCAATAACGGGTCCTGAGACGGAGGTGGGGGTTATCGTACGGTTGCCGGACGACAAGGCCCTTTTCGCCATCAGTGTGGCGGCCGAGCTGTGCCGGTGCCATCCCCGGACGCTCAGGCTGTACGAGGAATACGGGTTCCTCAGCCCGGTGCGTACGGCGGGCAATACGAGGCTGTACTCGGCCCTGGATATCGCTACCGTCGAGAGGATCCGTTACTACACCCAGGTCAAGGGGGTCAACCTGGCCGGCGTGAGGATCATCCTGGAAATGGAACGCCGGTGGTTGGGCGAAGAAGCAGACAGAGAATGAGCCCCTGGAGTATGCGTTTTGCCGCCGGGGAACAATGGAAGAAAATACCTGAATGTAATTATGGAACGGAGGTAATGAATATGGCTATCGTACGCTGGGATCCCTTCCGTGATATGCAGTCCCTGCAGAGGTCGATCAACCGGGCGTTCGACGACACCTTTTTCAGAGGCGAGGAAACCCTGCCGGCGGCGGCGGCATCCTGGATGTTCCCGGTGGATATCAGGGAAAACCCGGACAAGGTGATTGTGCGGGCCGAAATTCCGGGGGTGGAGGGCCCAGACATCAAGGTCAACCTGCACAACGGTCAGCTGACCATCCAGGGAGAGCGCAGGCAGGAGAAAGAGGAGAAGGGCGACCAGTTCATCCGCGTGGAGCGGTCCTACGGGTCCTTCTACCGGGCCTTCAACTTGGGTGTGCCGGTGCAGGCCGATCAGATAAAGGCCAGCTACAAGGACGGGGTTTTGGAGGTAGTGCTGCCCAAGGAGGAAAAGGCCAAACCCAGGGAGATCCAAATCGAAGTGTTGTAACCGGGATCTTTTCCCCGGCGGATGACAGTGGCGGCGAGGGCAGGTCCCTCGCCTCTTTGCCGGCCGGTGAAAATAGCTGGACGGCGGCAAAAAGGAGTTTGGACCGCTTCCGGCGAAAAGCAAAAGGGACGGGGCTCCGGTTCGCCCCTTATTGCGGTTGCCCGTCCGTTATGGCCGAGCCCGGCGGGGAAGGACATCAGGCCTGTGCACGCAAGGCCGGCCGAAAGGAGAATCATCCTGATGCCGGAAGACATAACGGCACTTGTTTTGTGTACAGTAAAGAAGATACAAATAGTTTGACCATTTCCCTGGCGGTCCCTTCCTTTTCGGGCGGAGACCGGCGGAAGCTCCGAGAGGGGGTAGCGGCGGGGATCCAGATCTCCCGGTGGGGGTGGATTAGCCGCCGAGGTTTATGGGAGGATTCCTGGCCAACCCGGTGACCCGCCTCAAGGTGATTTTGACCGCTCTGGCGGCTGTGGTTCTGGGGTTGGGCCTGGCGGCCTACGGGAACCTGCCGGGCGGCAGGGGCGCCGCGAATGTGGGTTCGGCCGGCCCCGTGGCCGGTTCTTCCGGCGATACCGTCACTTCCGCCCAGGGTCTGGGGGCGGATACAATCGCCGATATAGTGGCCCGCACCAGCCCGGCGGTGGTGAAGATCGAAACGGTGGTGCAGGGACAAAGCGATAAAATCTTTGCCGGCGACCCGCTGTTGCGGCAGTTCTTCGGTAATGACTTTCCTTTCGGTTCGCAAGTCGAACAAGGGGTGGGATCCGGCTTTCTCATGTCCCCGGACGGCTACATCCTCACCAACGACCACGTGGTAAGCGGGGCCAGCAGCATCCTGGTGACGGTGGCCGGGCGGTCCAGGGCGTACCAGGCGCAGGCGGTGGACCAGAATTACAGCCTGGATCTGGCCCTGGTCAAAATTGATGCCGGGAGCGACCTGCCTACCCTGACCATGGGCGATTCCGACCAGTCCCGGGTGGGGGATTGGGTGGTTGCCATCGGCAATCCCTACGGTCTGGACCACACGGTAACCGTGGGCGTGCTGAGCGCCAAGGCCAGACCGGTTACGGTCGGTAACCGGCAGTACTCCAACCTTCTGCAGACCGACGCGTCCATTAACCCCGGGAACAGCGGGGGACCACTGCTCAACCTGGCCGGGCAGGTGATCGGTATCAATACGGCCGTGGGCACGGCCGCCCAGGGTATCGGTTTCGCCATTCCGACCAGCACGGTCAAACCGGTGCTGGACAACTGGGTGAGCCACAAACCGATTGCGTTTCTGGGCGTGCAGTTGAGTGGCGTGCCCTCCGGTACGGCCGCCGGCCTGAACCTGCCGGACGGGCAGGGGGCATTGGTCGCCGGAGTGGTCCCGGGCAGCCCCGCGGCCAAGGCGGGACTTTCGCCGGGGGACGTGATAACGCGCTTTAACGGGGGGACGGTCAACGGTCCTGACGACCTGATGGCCAGGATTCAGGGGGAAAGACCGGGTGCCGTGGCGCGGCTCACTGTAATCCGCAACGGAGCGTCTCTTGGTGTGCAGGCAACCTTGGGCAGCAAATAAGGATTAGGGGACAAAAGTATGTCGCGCGAGGAAGAGAATCGCAAAGTTTTTCGCATCCTGGTGGTGGATGACGACCCCAAGATCACGGCCATGTTGAAAAGGAGCCTGGCCTTCGACGGGTATAACGTGGCCGTCGCCGCCGACGGCCAGGAAGGCCTGGCCGCTTATTCGTCCTTTTCGCCGCACCTGGTGGTTCTGGACATCATGCTGCCGGGCGTGGACGGCTGGGATTTGTGCCGGGAGATCCGGGGCCGGGGCGACGTGCCCATCCTGATGATCACGGCCAAGGACGAGGTGTCGGACCGGGTCAAGGGCCTGGACGCCGGTGCCGACGACTACCTGGTCAAGCCGTTCGCCCTGGAGGAACTCCTGGCCAGGGTGCGGGCATTGCTCAGGCGGCGGCGGGGCGAGGGCGGCCAGGGGCAACTCGCTTTCCTGGACCTGACGATGAACGCCATCAGCCGTGAGGTGTACCGGGGCCAACGGCCCCTGGTCCTGACGGTGAAGGAATTCGACCTCCTGCGTTTTTTCCTGGAGCACCCCCGGCAGGTTCTGACCCGGGACCTGATCATGGAACGGGTTTGGGGTTATGATTTCGCCGGCGAATCCAACGTCCTGGAAGTGTACGTGGGCATGCTCAGGCAAAAGCTCGAGGAGGGCGGGGAGAGGCGGATCATTCAGACGGTGCGCGGGGTGGGCTACGTCCTGAAAGAATAGCCGGGGGGCCGCAAACGGGGTGGGAACGTGTCGGTACGGCTCAAACTGACCCTGTGGTACAGCGCCGTTCTGGCGATGACGTTACTTGTGTTCGCCCTGACCCTGAATTTTGTCCTGGGCCATGATCTGCGGGCGAGCGTGGACAGCGGTCTGGTGGCCAAGGCCGGCGAAGTCATCCGTTCCATCCAGGTGGTCGGGGGGTTTCCCGATCCGGTTGAACGCGTCGTCCTGCCCAACGTGGACGCGTTTGCCACCCCCGATACCTTCCTTCAGGCCGAGACCCTGAGCGGCCAGGTGGTGGCCCACTCGGCCAACATGGGCTCGCAACTTCTACCGCTGAGCAAGAATGCCCTGGCGGCGGCCGCCGCCGGGAAAAGCCACCTGGAGACCGTGGGGCAGCCCGGCCAGCGCATCCGGATCTACAGTCAACCCTTGATCTGGCGGGGGGAAACCATCGGGGTCCTTCAGGTCGGCCGCTCCCTGGTTCCGTTGGACAGCACCCTCGACCGGCTGCGTGTTTTTCTTTTTTTGGGCGGTCTGCTGACGGTTCTGGCGGCCGGGTCCCTGGGCTGGCTTCTGGCCCGGGCGGCACTTGTGCCGATCGACCGGGTCACCCATGCGGCGGCGGGGGTGCAGGAGGCCCGTGATCTGAAGCGGCGAGTGGGGTACCGCGGGCCCGATGACGAAATCGGCCGCCTGGTGCACACCATCAACGCCATGCTGGACAGGCTCCAGACGGCGTACAACCGCATGGAGGAGGCCCACCTCCTTCAGAAAAGGTTCCTGGCCGACGCCTCGCACGAGTTGCGCACGCCGCTGACCACTATCAGGGGCAACGTGGAGTTGTTGCAGCGCGCTGGCCAGGCCAATCCGGAAATGCAGAAGGAAGCCCTGGCCGACATCTCCTCGGAGGCCGCGCGCATGTCCCGCCTGGTCCACGACCTCCTGTTGCTGGCCAGGGCCGACGCCGGTTACAAGCCGGAAATGACGCCGGTGGATCTGGCCGCCGTCCTGGGCGAGGTGGCGCGCCAGGGTGCCGTTCTGGCCGGTCCGGTGCGGTTTGCGGCCGACGATCCGGAGAGCGCCGGGCTGGTTATGGGTGACATCGACGCCCTGAAAGAACTCTTTCTGATTATCCTGGACAACGCTTTCAAGTATACGCCGCCGGGAGGGCAGGTGAGCCTGACCGTACGGCAGGAGAAGCATTTCCATGTGGTCGGGATAGCCGACACCGGTATAGGCATTGATCCCGCCGAACAAGAGCATATCTTCGAACGGTTCTACCGCACCGACCGGGCCCGCAAGGCCGGCGGGGGAACGGGTCTGGGTCTGGCCATCGCCCGTTTGATCGCCGAGCAGCATCAGGGCCGGATTACGGTGCGGAGCGAACCCGGTTGCGGCTCGACGTTTTCGGTTTGGCTGCCCGGCCTGGCCGAAGCATGGTAAATGCGGCCGCGGATGTCGTCAGCCGGTTGATTCACGTGAAACGGATGTCCAAAAGAGGTTTTGCCCATGGCCAGTGGTTCCTGGACCGGGCTCTCAAGGACATGGTGGTGACGCCGGTCTTCCGCCTGGGGGCGGGCCTTGCCGTCACGGACCTGCGGGCGGTGGCCAGGTTGACAGCGGGTGCCGGGTCCGGAGAAGCTGGCGGAACCGGGCATCGGGGGAAGGTGACTACGCCTTCAAGCCAGTGTCTTCCGGCAGACCGAGCATGATGTTCATGTTTTGGATGGCCGCGCCCGAGGCGCCCTTACCCAGGTTGTCCAACCTGGTCAGCAGCAGGATCTGGTCCTCCCGGCCGAAGACGAAGATATCGGCCCGGTTGGTGCCGTTGCAGGCGGTGATGTCCAAATAGCCGCCGGCCGGAAAGGCATCGGCGTCATGGGGTACCACCCGGATGAAAGGCTCGCCGGCATAATAAGAAGCCAACAACTCGCGGATATCGCGGGCGGACGCCTTTCTCCGGAAAAGCCGCGGGAACAGGGGTATGGACACGGCCAGGCCCTGGGCGACATTAGCGATGATGGGGCTGAAAAGCGGCGCAAACGAGAGCCCCGTCATCTTTTGCATCTCCGGCACGTGCTTGTGCGTAAGTTTGAGGGCGTAGTGGCGGGGACCGCGGAGAACCTCGGCCGCGCCGGGCTGTTCGTACGTCTCGATCATTTTGCGGCCGGCGCCGCTGTAGCCGGTGACCGAACAGCAGGTAACCGGGTAGTCCGCGGGAACGATCCCCTCGCGCACCAGCGGGTGAAGGGCCAGGGTGAAGGCCGTGGCATGGCAGCCGGGGTTGGACACCCGCTGGGCCCTGCGGATGAAGTCTCTCTGATTCCCGTCCAGTTCCGGCAAACCGTAAGTCCAGTCCGGGTGGGTCCGGTGGGCGGTGCTGGCGTCGATGACCCGGGTATTGCCTTCCACCAGGGAAGCCGACTCAATCGCCGCGTCGTCGGGCAGGCAGAGAAAGACGATATCGGCCCCGTTGATGAGCTTGCGGCGTTCCGCGGTATCCTTACGTTTTTCCGGATCGATCCGCGAGACCTCCAGGTCCGGCCTTTGGGCCAGGTAACCGTGGATCTTCAGCCCGGTGGTCCCCTCCCGGCCGTCGACAAAGACTTTGCAGGTCACAAAAATACCTGGTTTCTGAAACATGCTTAAACCCGCATAAACAGGCGTAAACATATCCCTCGCCCACTGACTGAGTGGGGTGGCAGCGTCACAGGATTCAGCTGCTGAGCCGCGGACTCCCGTCCGCGCTCCGGGTGGCTCACCATGGGGATCATCGCCGCCTGGCCGGGGGCACCAGTTCTGCCCGGCAGGGGGGTGTTACC
>JAJYZD010000132.1:0-448 GCA_021800315.1 Bacillota bacterium
GTCCGCGAACTCACCAGGCGCGGCTTCTTTCTGGCGAAGCGGCAGGTGTTTCCGGGTGACGGGGCTCCGTGGATCTGGAACCTGGCTACAATGATAGCTCCCGAGGCCATCCAAATCATTGATGTATATCACGCCAAAGAACACCTCAGTCACCTCGCCGATGTCATCTACCGTCCCGGCACCGACCTCGCTAAGAAATGGGCCGCTGATCGTCACGAAGCTCTTGAAGCCGGATTGTTGGACGCCCTATTGGAATCAATCCGGCCTCATATTTCCGTACCAGGAGAAGTTGGAACCCGCGCCAAGAACGAATTCAATTACTTCAATAATAACCGTGCCCGCATGGCATACGCCGATTTTCGGGCTAAGGGCTTGTGCGTGGCTTCCGGCGTAGTCGAAGGTGGTTGCAAGTCGGTAATCGGGCAGCGGCTCAAATTGTCGGGCATGT
>JAJYZD010000132.1:458-9920 GCA_021800315.1 Bacillota bacterium
ATCATTGCCTTGCGCTGTTACGTGCGCAGCAATCGGTACGACGAGTGCTGGCGCCGCTACCGGGCGAACAACTATGGTCTTCCAGAAAAGGCCCTTTAAAGATTGCGTGCCAGTTCCCTTCTCAGGAAACTGGGCTTGCGCCCAAACTGCCGTGATCGCTCCAGTGCATCGAGGTGCCTCGGACTGATACCTGAGCGCTCCTCTTTCACCTGGCGTAATAATCGGCCACGACCTGGAAGGCCTCCTTCGGTTCCCAAGGCATCTCGGGGTAAGTTGTGTCGTGGCGCTTGCCGGTATAGCTTTTCACCAGGCTGAAGTTGTCTCTGTCCAGGTCGTAGAGCGGGTTGTCGTTGTAGGGGAAGACCGGTGTGACGAAGGTCGGGCATTCGCCGGCATCGTCCACCAGCCCGAGCAGGGTACGGAGGCCGCGCGCCTGCAAACCCTCGTCGCGTTCGTGAACCACCTTTAGCCGCAGCCGGATGAAGCGTCCCACCAACGGCAACTGGTGCAGGAAGAGGGTCTTGGAGTCGGCGTTCCCCAATCCCACGGCTCCCGCTTTATCGACTCCCCAGTAGGTTCGGAAGCCGAACTCGGTTACAACCACCGGGTTGCCGGTGGCCAGAAGCGGGTTGAGCATGTCGGTGTAGCGGTCCTTTATGCGTTCGTCCCAATAATGGTCGACGCCGACGGCGTCGACGAGGCTCCATTCGACCTGTTCCCAGATTAACGAGGCATAGGTGATTTTGCCGCCGTAAACC
Source organism: Bacillota bacterium (assembly GCA_021800315.1). Classification (GTDB taxonomy): domain Bacteria; phylum Bacillota; class Desulfotomaculia; order Desulfotomaculales; family JAJYZD01; genus JAJYZD01. The sequence goes on from JAJYZD010000132.1 coordinate 1,217, forward strand.
CGGCGTACGTCTGCGGCGGCCCTGGTCAGGTAAACGCCCCAGCGGCTGGTTAAGGTTGTGTTTGCCTGTCTGGACGGTGGCACGGAACGCCGGATGGCCCAGCCGCCGCAGAAAAGTCCGGCCCTCGACAATGCCGGGCATGAACAAGGTGAGTTCTGAGCCCACGCTGAAAACCAGTTGATCCGGCCAGCGTCGGCGCAAGCTCTCGGCGGCCTCGGCCGCTTTCACGATATAGGCGAGCGTCCGCTCCTGGCTTGTCCCACATTTCCGGTGAAAACCAGACTTCCAGATCCTGCTGCAGGGCGTCCTCGGCCGCGATTTAAATCGGTCATCGGACACCGCCTCAAACTGTAGGGCGTGTTCTGGATCAACATTGGTGCCGACGCCATTATCGCCCGGCGCTGTTACGTCCGTAGCGACCGGTACGATGAGTTCTGGCGGCTACCGGCCGAACCACTATAGACTTCCAGAAAAGGTCCTTTGAAGATCACGTGCCAGTTCCTTTCTCACAAAAATGGCGTGCACCCATCGGGATCGGGTGCAGGACACCGCGACGGCCATGCTTACTGCGGGAGGCGCGGTTTCCGGGCCGTTTCGGCGGCCGTACCCACGGCATAATATAGGCAGCGGGTTTGGCCGCCGGAACGCAGGCGGGATACGGAAGAGGAGGAATCCGGAGCCGGTCCGGACCACGGCAGGAAGACCGCGTTTATCCGGTTTGCCGGGTCCGGTCGGTTTCGTCCGGCAGGAGAAAGCATTTTCGTGCCGAATATTGTTGCGGTAGTCAGACAGACCGGGCCAAAGGCCCGGTTGCGGGAGAAGGGTAATGGAAAACTTGTTGCGGGGCCTTTTGGCCTGCGTCAGGGAAGACCTGGACGCCGTGGAGAGGGAACTGGAGAGGGCGGTCAGGCTGCCCGACCCGTCGCTTACCGAGACTTCCAGACATTTACTGGCGGCCGGCGGCAAGAGGATGAGGCCGGCCTTCTGTCTTTTGGCGGCCCGTTTCACGCCTTGTCCGCCCCAGCGGGTGGTACCCCTGGCCGCGGCCCTGGAATTGATCCACATGGCCTCCCTGGTGCACGACGACGTGGTCGACGAGGCCCGGATCCGGAGGGGCCGGCCCACGGTCCGGGCCCGGTGGGGCAACCGGGTTTCCACTCATATCGGCGACTACCTTTTCGCCCAGTCCCTGGTCCTCATCTCCTCGTACGGGGAGCCCCTGGTCCAGCGGGTACTGGCCGACACCAGCGTCAAAATGTGCCAGGGCGAGATCCACCAGATCGCCGGTGTTTTCGCCGTGGAACAGAATCTGAAGGACTACCTGGGCCGGATCAACCGGAAGACCGCCTTGCTCATCGCGGCCAGTTGTCAACTGGGCGGTGTGGTCAGCGGGGCGGAGCCCCGGGTATGGCGGCGGTTGCGCTGCTTCGGACGTTTTCTGGGTATGGCTTTCCAGATCGTGGATGATATTCTCGACTTCGTGGCCGACCAGGGTGAGGTGGGCAAACCGGTGGGCAGCGATTTGGCCCAGGGCATCCTTACCCTGCCCTCCATCCGGGCCCTGGCCTGTTCCCCGCAAAAGGAGCGCCTGGGCGTCCTCCTGGAAGAGCGGCTGGCCGGGGAAGGCGACCTCCGGGAGGCCGTGGACCTCATCAAAGACTGCGGCGCCATTGAATATTCTTTCGGGGTCGCGGAGAGGTATGTGGCCAAGGCCAAGGAACACCTGGCCGGTCTGCCGGAAGGCGAGGCCAAGGCGGTGCTCCGCCGGTTGGCCGATTTCGTGACGGTGCGCCGGTTCTGAGGGTTGTTCGTCCGGAAACGTTTTGGTATAATAGCGGACAGGTGGCTATGGTTCGGTGTCTGGCGTGGACGGGAATTATGCGGTTGTGTTCGATTTGACCGGAAAAACCTGCCTGGTGACGGGCGGGGGCAAGGTAGCCGGGAGAAAGGCCGCCGGCCTCCTGGAGGCGGGCGCCAGAGTCCTTTTGGTCAGCCCGGCGGTTACGCCGGGCCTTGCGTCTTTAGCCGCGGCCGGTCGCTTGCGCTGGGAAGAGCGGACTTACCGGACCGGAGACCAGGACGGGGCCGTCCTGGTGTTCGCGGCTACCGGGGATGCGCGGGTCAACCGGCAGGTGGCGGAAGACTGCCGCCGCCTTGGTGTGCCCGTCAACGTGGCGGACGCCCCGGATCTGTGTGACTTTTTCCTGCCGGCCGCCGTCAGGCGGGGCCGGCTCACCGTAGCCGTGTCCACGGCGGGGGCAAGCCCCGCCCTGGCCGCGCGCATCCGGGACCGTCTGGCCGGGCTGTTGCCGGCCGGGTGGGGACCGTTTCTGGACTTCCTGGCCGAGCGGCGGGAGCGGGTCCGGCAGGCGGTGCCCGAGCCCGAAAAACGGCGGGACATCCTGGAGCGGATGGCCTCCCGCGAGATCTGGGATCTTTTGGAACAAGGCGATTTCACGGGGGCAAAGGAGCGTGTAGACCTTGTATATCGTGGTAGTGGGGGTTAACCATCGCTCGGCGCCCGTGGAGGTCCGGGAAGTCCTGTCCTTTTCCGGGCGCCAGGTCGGGGAACAACTGGTTATCCTGCGGGGAATGCCCGCCATAACGGAGGCGGTCATCCTCTCGACCTGCAACCGGACCGAGATCTACGCATCTGTAACCGACCTGGGACAGGGCCTGGCCTCGGTCCTCGAGTTTCTGTCCCGCCGTTCGGGGGTGGACCTTTACCAGCTCCGGAACCACACTTATTCACATACCCTCTACGAGGTTATCAGGCATCTTTTCCGGGTGGTGTGCGGTCTGGATTCCATGCTGCTCGGCGAGACCCAGGTGCTCGGCCAGGTGCGGGACGCCTATGGGTTGGCCGTCGGTGCCGGCGCCTGCGGGGTCGTTTTCAACACCTTGTTTCAGAAGGCCCTGGCGGTGGGCAAACGGGTGCGCAACGAGACCGGTATCGACCAGCGGGCCGTTTCGGTAAGCTACGCGGCGGTGGAAATGGCCAGGGAGCGCTTGGGCGACCTGTCGGGCCGGACGGTGCTGGTGGTGGGGGCCGGCAAGATGAGCGGGCTTTCCGCCCGCTACCTGGTGGATAACGGCGTCGAGGGCGTCATCGTCTCCAACCGCTCTTACGACCGGGCGGTCCGGCTGGCGGGGCAGTGCCAGGGCAAGGCGGTCCGCTTCGACGAATTGTACCGGCACCTGGCGCGCTCGGACATCGTGATCAGTTGTACGGCGGCCACCCACTACGTGATCCGGGCCGCGGAACTGGAACGGGTTTGGGCCGGCAGGGAGCGGGAAATGCTGATGGTGGACCTGGCCGTGCCGCGTGATATTGAGCCGGCGGTTAGCCGGTTGCCCGGGATAACCCTTTGGGATATCGACGACGTCAAGGACGTCGTGGACCAGAACCTGGCGGAGAGACGCGCCAAAGCCGTGCTGGCCGAATCGGTCGTCGAAGAGGAATTGAACGGCTTCATGCGCCGGCACGGCAGCCTGTTCGTGGTGCCGACCGTCGCGGCTTTGAAGCGGCGGGGCGAAGCAATCGGCGAAGAGGAACTGCAAAGAGCCCTGAACAAGCTCGGCACCCTGTCCGACCACGACCGCAAGGTGGTGGCCACCCTGGCCAGAGGCATCGTGAACCGGCTGCTGCACGAACCGGTGACCCGGCTCAAGGAATATGCGCTCACCCCGCAGGGTCACCTCTATACCGAGACCTTGCAGAATCTTTTCAACCTGGGGGACGGAGACCGGGATTGAAGAAGGAGAAGGTTTTTTGCGGCTGCAGTTGAAGGTGGGCACGAGACGGAGCGAACTGGCCGGGGTGCAAACCGGCCTGGTGATCCGGGAACTGGTCAGGCGCTTTCCGGATGTCGGATTTACCGCGGTCGGCATCCACACGCTGGGGGACCGGGTTCAGGATGTGGCGCTGGCCAAAATCGGGGACCAGGGTCTTTTTACCAAGGAACTGGAACAGGCCCTGCTGCGCGGCGGGATCGACATCGCCGTCCACAGCCTGAAGGACATGCCCGTTGATCTGCCGCCGGGGCTGGCTCTGGGGGCCGTGCTGGAACGGGAATATCCCGGGGACGTGCTGGTGACGCGGGACAACCGGGGACTGGCGGATCTGCCCGCCGGGGCCAGGGTGGGCACCTCCAGCCTGCGCCGGCGGGCCCAGCTGTTGCATCATCGTCCCGAATTGCTGGTGGACCCGCTCCGGGGCAACGTGCCGACGCGCCTGGCCCGCCTGGACGAGGGGCGGGTGGACGCGCTCGTCCTGGCCTACGCGGGCCTGGCCCGCCTGGGCCTGGCCGGCCGGGCCGCCCGCCCCATCCCTTTTGACGTCTGCCTACCGGCGGCCGGCCAGGGCGCCCTGGGTATCGAAGTGCGGGAGGATGACCAGAGGGCGGGGGAAATAACGGCCGCCCTGGATCATCCGCCCTCCAGGCTGGCCGCCGGGGCGGAAAGAGCGCTTCTGCGGGCCCTGGAAGGCGGCTGCCAGGTGCCGGTGGGCGCCCTGGCCGTCGTTTCCGGCGACCGGTTGACCCTCACCGGCATGGTGGCGGCCCTGGACGGCTCGCGGCTGGTGCGGGCCCAGACCGCGGGGCTGGCGGAAAACGCCGTCGACCTGGGCACCGACCTGGCCCGGCGGCTCATGGACATGGGCGGGGCCGACATTTTGCGGGAGGTGCGGGAGCAATTTTGAATAAGGGCGTGGTCTACCTGGTGGGGGCAGGCCCGGGCGATCCCGGCCTCATCACGGTCAAAGGATTGGAAATGCTGCGGCAGGCCGACGTAGTGGTGTACGACCGCCTGGCCTGGCCGGCGCTGCTTGACCAGGCCCCGGCCGGGGCGGTGCTGGTCGATGCGGGCAAGGGCCCGGACCGGCACAAGATGACCCAGGACGCCATCAACACCGCGCTGGCGGAACACGCCGAAGCCGGGCACACGGTGGTGCGGCTTAAAGGGGGCGACCCGTTCGTTTTCGGGCGGGGCGGCGAGGAGGCGGAATACCTGGCTCAGCGGGGCATACCGTTCGAGGTGGTGCCCGGCGTCACCGCCGCCGTAGCGGTGCCGGCCTATGCCGGGATCCCGGTCACCCACCGGCGCGTTTCCTCCAGTCTGGCCATCGTCACCGGCAACGAGGACCCGGCCAAGGAAGACACGGCGGTGGACTGGGACAAATTGGCCGGGGCCGGCACGCTGGTTTTAATGATGGGCATGGCCAACCTGGAAGGCATAGCCGCGCGCCTCATCCAGGCCGGCCGCAGCCCCCAAACCCCGGTGGCCCTGGTCCGCTGGGGCACGTGCCCTGGTCAGCGGACCCTGGTGGGTACATTGGAGACGATTCCTTCCCTGGCCGCCGGGCAGGGTTTTGCCAACCCGGTGGTGACGATCGTCGGCGAAGTGGTGAACTTACGGGAGAAATTGGCCTGGCGCGAGAAGAAGCCCCTCTTCGGCCGGCGCGTCCTGGTCACGCGGGCCCGGGAGGAAGCCGGCCGCCTGGCGGCCCTGGTGGCCGCGCAGGGTGGCGAAGCGTACGAATTTCCGGCCATCGCGGTGGAGGCGATGCCCGATACCGCAGATCTGGATCGGGCGGTACGGGAGTTGGGATCTTACCAGTGGGCCGTTTTCACCAGCGCCAACGGCGTGCGGTTCTTCTGGGAACGGCTTGACGCCGCGGGGCTGGATGCGCGCGCTTTGGCCGGGGTAAAACTCGCGGCGATCGGGTCGCGGACGGCCGCGACCCTGGGGCGGTTCGGCCTCTCCTGTGACCTTACTCCGGAGGAATTCCGGGCCGAGGCGGTGCTCTCCGCCCTGGTCGACCGGGTGGCCCCCGGAGAGCGGGTCCTCTGCCCCCGGGCGGCCCAGGCCCGGGAGGTACTGGTCCAGGGCCTGCGGGAGGCCGGGGTCTTTGTTGCGGAAGTCGCGGCCTACCGCACCGTGCCCGGCGGCGACGACCCCGGGGCGGTGCGGGAGCGCCTCGCCCGGGGGGAAATAGACGCGGTAACCTTCACCAGTTCCAGCACCGTGCACAACCTGGTGCGGGCCTTGGGCGGGGAGGCGGCGGAACTGCTGGGAGGCACGACTCTCGCGGCCATCGGCCCGGTGACCGCCCAAACCCTGGCCGAATACGGCCTATCCTGCGCGGTTACCGCTGCCCGGTACACGGTGGAGGGCCTGGTGGAGGCCCTGGCCACTTATTTTAAGCGATTAAGCGGGTGACAAAACGATGATCGGCATTACGCGCCTTCTGTGCGGCGGTGAGTTTGCCGGCGATACCTTGCGTTACGAGAACGGGGCCGGGCATTCCTCACAGGGAGTGGCCCCGGGGCGGGGGCCGGTGGTGGTGTGGAACTCGACCCGGCGCTGCAACCTGCGGTGCATCCACTGCTACGCCGACGCCACACCCACCTCCGGTGGGTATCCGCCGGGCGGCGAGGAATTGACCACCCTGGAAGCCAAAACGCTCATCGACGACCTGGCCGGTTTCCAGGTCCCGGTTCTGCTGCTTTCCGGGGGGGAACCCCTTATGCGGCCCGATTTCTTTGAACTGGTGGAGTACGCCGCCGCCAAGGGCCTGCGGGTGACCGTCTCGACCAACGGCACGCTCATCGATTCAAAGACGGCGCGGCGCTTAAAGGCGGCCCGGGTCGGGTACGTCGGCATCAGCCTGGACGGCCTGGCCGAGCAAAACGATTTTTTCCGGGGGCGCCAGGGGGCGTTTACGGCGGCCCTGTCCGGGATCCGGCACTGCCGGGAGGCCGGCCAGAAGGTGGGATTGCGCCTGACGCTGTCCAGGCACAATTTCCGGCAGTTGTCCGATATCATGAAACTGGTCGAGGAAGAGAATATCGGCCGGGTGTGCTTCTACCACCTGGTCTACACCGGCCGGGGCAGCGCCTTGAAGGACGAGGACCTCTCGCACCGCGAGACGAGGGAGGCCCTCGACCGGATCATGGACTGGGTGGAGGACATGGAACGGCGGGGGATGGGGCGCGAAGTGCTGACCGTGGACAACCACGCCGACGCGGTCTACCTCTACCTGCGGCTCTCGGAGCGCGACCCCGGGCGGGCGCGGCGGGTATGGCCGCTGCTTCTGGCCAACGGCGGCAACCGGACCGGCATGGCGATCGGCCAGGTGGACTGGTCGGGTACGGTCCATCCGGACCAGTTTTCCGCCGACCACCCGCTCGGCAACGTACGGACGCGCCCCTTTTCCGCCATCTGGAGCGATCCGCAAGAGCCGCTGCTCGGCATGCTGCGGCACCGGAGGGATCACCTGAAGGGACGTTGCGCCACCTGCCGCTGGCTGGACCTGTGCAACGGCAACTTCCGGGCCCGGGCCGGGTCGACCGGTGACTACTGGCAGGCCGATCCGGCCTGCTATCTTACCGACGGGGAGATCGCCGGCGGGGAAACGGGCTAAAGGGGGAACTGAAGATGGGCTTTCCCGTGGTCAGGCCGCGGCGGCTGCGGTCGTCCGAGACGATGCGCCGCCTGGTGCGGGAGACGGTATTGAGGGTGGACGACCTGTTGTACCCGGTGTTCGTCATGCCCGGGCGGGGAGTGAGCCGTCCCGTGGCGTCCATGCCCGGGGTGGCCAACGTGTCCGTCGACGTGCTGCTCCGGGAGTTGGAAGAGGTGGCGGCCCTGGGCATCCCCGGCATCCTGCTCTTCGGCCTGCCTTCGGCCAAAGATGAATACGGGGGGGAGGCCTACAGCGAGGACGGTATCGTCCAGCAGGCGGTCCGCTCGGTCAAGGAACACTATCCCGGCCTGCTGGTGGTGACCGACGTCTGCCTCTGCGAGTACACCAGCCATGGCCACTGCGGTGTGGTGCGGAACGGTACGGTCGACAACGACGCGTCTGTGCCGCTTATAGCCCGTACGGCGGTATCCCACGCCGCGGCCGGGGCGGACATGGTGGCACCGTCGGACATGATGGACGGACGCGTCGGCGCGGTACGCGCCGCCCTGGACGGAGCGGGATTCGCTCAGGTTCCGGTGATGGCCTACGCGGCCAAGTATGCTTCGGCCTTCTACGGTCCCTTCCGCGAGGCGGCCGATTCGGCCCCGCAGTTCGGCGACCGGCGCGGCTACCAGATGGATCCGGCCAACGCCGACGAGGCGCTGCGCGAGGTCTGGCAGGACCTGGAGGAGGGGGCCGACATCGTTATGGTCAAGCCCGCCCTGGCCTACCTGGACGTGGTGTGGCGGGTCAAGCAGGAGACCGGACATCCGGTGGCCGCTTACAACGTCAGCGGCGAGTACGCCGCGGTCAAGGCCGCCGCCGCCAAGGGGTGGCTGGACGAGCGGCGAACCGTCATGGAGATCCTCACCGGCATCAAGCGGGCCGGCGCGGATATCATAATAACCTACCACGCCCGGGAGGCGGCCCGCTGGCTGCGGGAGGGACAAGGGGGTGCCGGCCTTTGCTGATATCCTGGAACACCACCAACGAGTGCAACCTGACCTGCCGCCACTGCTACCGGGACGCCGGGGTCAGGCGGGAAGAGGAACTGGACACCGCCGAAGGTCTGGCCCTGATCGACGAAATCGCCGGGGCCGGCTTCAAGATCATGATCTTTTCCGGCGGCGAGCCGCTCCTGCGGAGTGATATCACCGATCTTACGCGGCACGCCAAGAGCCGGGGCTTGATACCCGTTTTCGGTTCCAACGGCACGCTCCTGACCGGGGACCTGGC
>JAJYZD010000133.1 GCA_021800315.1 Bacillota bacterium
GCCACGGCCAGCGGTTCCAGCATGGACAGGTATTCCAGCCTGTCCGTACGGATTGCGGCGGGATACTCTCCTTCCTTTTGCACCGTTACCAGGAAAGACCCTGCCAGTGCTTCCTGTTGATCGGCCTTGATGAGCTGGTGGTAAACCACGTAATAGGAAAAGCGGTCGGCCCAGAGAACGAGCAGGGGGTAATACGGGCGCTCGCGGTCCGAATCCCTTATGGGCTCGGGCCAGTAGGATGTGCCGAATTCCCATACGGAATCCCTTCTGCGGCAATTTTTCCCGATATGCCGGACCAGATTCCGGGAGGGCTCGATAATGGGAAACGGGTGCTCCAGCACCCTGGGGGGTACCGACCACTCACTGCGCCAGACATCGTCCGTCCGCACCCGCACCAGCACCTGGTCCCGATGTTCCCTGAGGGACGCCAAAACGGCGGGATTCTTTCGGCACACGATCGAGAACAGCCTGGCCTGTTCCATCACGGGCAGGAAAAAGCCGGCCTCTTCGGCGCAAAAACTCCAGGGGAAACAACTGGGCAGGAAGCTGCGGAAAAGGGGCCATTCCTCCCGGAAATCGAGTTTGAGGTTTTCGATCGCGGTGCGTTCCACTTCGGTTAGTTCATGCCTGTTTCCAAAGAGAAGCAGCAAAGACCTCTTGTCGATCATTGATTCCTTCGCCGGTTCATCCTGCATGGCCCGGTAGGAGAACCACCCTTCCGCGCCCGGGTAAACGACCAAACCGTACGCCACCTTCAAATTACCGATAATTGAACAATACCCGGTCTCGCCCGTAACCGGATGGCGTACCCCGAAGACGTCGTTGTCGCCCATCCACTCCCACGGAGCCGTTTCCCGAAACCTTTGCGCCCCGTCATAGAGTTTCTGCCATAGGTCAAGCGTAGGCGGAATGAACATATTCTCTCCTCTTCCTTTCCCGGCCGGGAGGCCTCTCCAACCCGGCGACGATTGCACCGGTCAGGTCTGGCATTATTATTCGGCGGCCGCGGTGGCCGAATCCTTTTCCGCAGTTGGGGGAAGGCGGGCATTTTCGCCGGATGCGTCCTGATTTCCCGCCCCGCGTGTGACCAATACCACAGCCTCCGGGCCGGGAACACGGTAAAATAAAGGGGGAACGACAACAGATCGGAGCGGGGATGACAAAACATGGATAAACGCGCGATGCCTCCCTTTGCGGTCTGCGGGTCTTTGTTTCAACTGGTACGCTGCCGCGGCTGCCATAACACCGTTATTGACCCGGCCGACGTGGCGAAGACCATAATTGATGCCTTGGAAAGCGTGGAATTCGAGAAACGCTTGGCCGCGCGGCTTAATAAGCCGCGTCCGTTGCACCACGAGTTGATGCACCTGGCCATAGCGGGGTGTCCCAACGGCTGCACCCAGCCCCAGATCAAGGACTTCGCCGCGGTGGGCCAGGTGGTGGTGGATGCAGGACCGGGCTGCACGCGGTGCGGCGCCTGCGTGAAGGCTTGCCCGGACGACTGCATCAGCCTGGGCGGGGACGGTCCCGTGCTCGACCGCGATCTTTGCCTGAACTGCGGGTTGTGCCTGAAAGCCTGCCTGGAGGGCGTTCTGACGGCGGCCGGACGGGGCTGCCGGGTCCTGGCGGGCGGTAAGCTGGGGCGCCGGCCCAGGCTGGCCGCGACCATGGTACCTGTAGCCTCCCGGGAACAGGTGGCCGACTCGGTGCGGGAGTGCGCGGAACTCTTCCTGGCCAGGGGCCGGCTGGCCTACTGCCTGCGGACGGGGGAGTAACGTCCGGCGACCCGGTTGTGGGCCGCTCCCTACCTGCAAAGTGCACTCAAGACGGGGCCCGCCGGCCAGTGGGCCCGTCGCCGTGTTCGGCGCGCCGGTGACCGTTCTGCCGGACTTGCGGAGCAGCGGCATTCCCGCAGGATATAATCCAGCAGTTCGACGACGCCGTCCGCACTGCGGGCGGTGGCTACCATACCGGCCGCGTCTTTAAGTCCTACGGCGGCGTTGGCTACGGCCACTCCCAGGCCGGCCAGGCCGACCATCTCCAGGTCGTTGAGCCGTCTCCCACCACCACCGCCTCATTCGGGTCCAGGTTTTGCCGGCGGCAGAGCGCCGCCAGGCCCGAACCCTTCCAGATCAGATGGCCGCGGTTTCCGGAAACGATTTGACGGAAACATGAATAACTTTCCCTGGAAAGGTCCTGTCCCGCGAGATTAGTTCCAGGGTCTTAACTACTTTTGCGGTATAATATCTCTCACCGCACTGCATGCATACTCCGGCAGGAACATTTTCAAAAACCATCAATTCATCGCCTAACCGGTAGTCGACCTGAACCCTTTTCTCAGCTACCCGACCGCCGCAAAAGGAGCATTCAGCATAGTGGTGCCTCATGGATCTTTCCTCTCTTTCCTGGTTTTCCAGTCATTCTCCCGATATCCCGGGCCGGGCACATAAACCGTTATGATGCGCACCCATCCGTTGGGCAGAAATCCCACCACCACATGGACAGGCACCAGGGACACAGATCCTCCACAAATCAGGCAACTGGGACCGCGTGCATCATCAGGATATGACTCTATTATCTCTCCAAAAAGTACGGCATTTTCGATATCTGGAATGAGCAGGTTATCGTTTAGTCTCTCCTGTTCAGCATGATGGGAAACCTCATAGCGTTCTTACATGACCGCCGTACGCGCGAATGCAATATCCATGAAGATTTCCCCTTTGTACACAGCGGTAACCCATGAGGAAACAATGTTTTTACCGTTGGTATGGAACACTAAGGTGCTATCTTTGCCTTATGATTTCCAGTATAACAGAGGGTAATGTTCTTGGCAACACCCTGGGCTTTATGCCGAATAATATCCCGGGGCCGCCCGGTGGAGCGCACCGGGCGGCGGTTATCCCAATATCAGGGTGGAATAAGTGCTTTCATTTTCACGCCGGATCGCCCGGAAGGGACCTCGGCCATCGCTCGCCCTTGACATCCGCCCCATCTTTCTTTACAATGTCTCCTGTAAAGCCTTTGTCCTTGACAGGCGGTGAGCCGGGTGGATGAGCACGTCCGCAGAGATCTCCTGTACGATTTCTACGGCGGTCTTCTGACCGAACGGCAGCGGCGGTACTGGGAGATGCACTTCGGCCTGGACCTGTCCCTGGGGGAGATCGCCGGGCAGGAGAGTGTCAGCCGGCAGGCCGTTCAGGACGCCCTGAAGCGGGCCGGGGAAAGCCTTGACGCCCTGGAGGAGAGGCTTTCCCTGGTGGCGGAGTACCTGGTCCGGCGGGAGAAGCTGACCCAGGCTTTCGAACTCCTCAAGGAGTTACCGGATGGGCCGGGGGTAGCGAAAGTCCGCTCCCTCGTCGCCGAAGTGCTGGACAGTTGAACGGGGGTTTGCCATGTTTGCCAACCTGACCGAAAAGCTGCAGGAGACCTTCAAAAAGCTGAGAAACAAGGGGCGCCTCACCGAAGCCGACGTGGACCTGGCCCTGCGGGAGGTCAAGCTGGCCCTTCTGGCCGCCGACGTCAACCTGAAAGTGGTCAAGGAGTTTCTGGCCAGGGTCAGGGAGCGGGCGGTGGGCCAGGATGTGCTGACCAGCCTCTCGCCGGCCCAGCAGGTAATCAAGGTGGTTTTCGAGGAACTGACCAGCCTGATGGGGGAGGAGAACGCCCGCTTGAACCTGGGCGGGCGTTCTCCCCACGTCATTATGCTGGTGGGGCTGCAGGGCTCCGGCAAGACCACGACGGCGGCCAAACTGGCCAACTTCCTGAAGGGACAGGGCCGGCAGCCGCTCCTGGTGGCCGCCGACGTCCAGCGGCCGGCCGCCATCAAGCAACTGGAAGTTCTGGGACAGCAGCTGGGCTTCCCCGTGTTCAGCCTGGGGACCGGGGCATCGCCCCCGGCGATCGCCGCCGCCGCCGTCAAGACCGCCCTGGCCGGGGGGCGCGATGTGGTGATCATCGACACCGCCGGCCGGGTGCACGTGGACGAGGACCTGATGACGGAACTGGCGGAGGTTTACCGGGCCGCTTCCCCGGAGGAAGTCCTGCTGGTGGTGGACGCCATGACCGGCCAGGTGGCCGTCGAGGTGGCCGGCGCCTTTGCCGCGCGCAGTAAACTGACCGGCCTGGTGCTCACGAAACTGGACGGGGATTCCCGCGGCGGGGCCGTGCTCTCGGTGCGTTCGGTGACCGGTTGCCCGGTTAAGTTCGTCGGCATGGGGGAAAAGACCGACGCCCTGGAGCCTTTTCATCCCGACCGGATGGCCCGGCGGATCCTGGGTATGGGCGACATGCTCACGCTTATCGAAAAGGCGCAGGAAAACTTCGACGTCGCCCAGATGGAGGCGATGCAGAAGAAGATCCGCAGCGCCGATTTTACCCTGGAGGACTTGCTGGATCAGATGCAGAGCCTGAAGAAGGTCGGGCCCCTGGACCAGGTGATGGCCATGATTCCGGGTCTTTCCGGGTTGAAGAAGAACCTGCCGGCCCAGGTGGGCGAGAAGGAACTGGGGCGCCTGGAGGCGGTCATCCGCTCGATGACGCCGCAGGAGAGAATGCACCCGCAAACCATCGACGGCGGCCGCAAGCGACGCATAGCCCGGGGCAGCGGCACCGCGGTCCAGGATGTCAACCGGGTCCTCAAACAGTTCGAACAGTACCGGAAAATGATGAAACAGGTTGCCGGTATGGAACGGGGCTGGAAGCGCTCGGGGCGGATGCCCAAAATGCCTTTCTGAAAACTTTGGAGGTGGAGATCACTTGGTCAAGATCAGGCTGAGAAGATTGGGAGCCAAGAAAAAGCCGTTTTACCGCATCGTGGTGGCCGATTCGCGTTCTCCCCGGGATGGACGTTTCATTGAGGAGATCGGTTACTACGACCCCCTGAAGAACCCGGCGGTGATCAAGGTGGACGAGGAAAAGGCCCGGGACTGGCTGGCCAATGGAGCCCAGGTCACCGACACGGCGCGGTCGCTGCTGGTCAAGGCCGGGGTGATCGAAAAGAAGGCCCTGTAAGGGGGAAGGGGGTACCTCCTTGAAAGAGCTGGTGGAACTGCTGGCCCGGTCCCTGGTGGAGCAGCCGGACCAGGTGGTCGTAAACGTATCCGGAGACGACCGGTCGGTGGTCATTTACCTGAAGGTGGCACAGGAAGACATGGGCAAGGTGATCGGCCGCAAGGGGCGCATCGCCCGCGCCCTGCGCACCATGGTCAAGGCCGCCGCGTTGAAGCAGAACAAGAAGGTCATACTGGAAATAGGGTAACCGGGAAGGAAACGGCGGGGGTACAGGTGGCGATGGAGCGGATCACGGTCACCAGGCCGGTCGCCGTGCTGGTGCGGGTGACCGCCGGGTACCGGCAGGCCCTGATCCGGGAAATTCAGGCCGCCCTCCAGGGTCTGGAGCGGGAAGAGGCCCGGCGATCCGGCCCGGCCCTCGACGGGGATGAGGCCGCCCGGGCCGGGCGCGTTACGGAAACCAGGGCCAAACTCCTGGCCCGTTCCAGGGAGATAGCGGGCCTGGCCGACGGCCGCCTGGTGCTGCACGGGCGCCTGGAGAGCCTGGTGGACATCCGGGTGGGCGACCGGTGGTGCGACGGCGTGGAAGTTATCCTGGAGGACGGCCGGGTTGTGGAGATCCGGGCGGCGAACGGGGGTGGGGGCGACTGGAATACATAAGGGTGGCGCGGGTGCTGCGGCCGCACGGTTGCCGCGGCGAGATGCGCCTTCTTCCCCTGACCGATTTTCCCGAACGCTTCTCCGGCATGAAACGGGTGACGGTACAAAAAGGGGACGAATACCGGGAGATGGCCGTGGAAGGGGTCCGCTGGCACCAGAAGGTGGTGCTGATGAAGCTCGCCGGGGTCGACGACCCTGTTGCCGCCCGGACCTTCCAGGGGGCCCACCTGGTGGTCGACCGCTCCGGGACCGTGCCCCTCCCCGCGGACAACTACTATGTGTTCGACCTTATCGGCCTGACCGTGTTTTCCGGGGAGGGCCGGGAACTGGGAAAAATCTCGGACGTTATGCGCACCGGGGCCAACGACGTCTACGTGGTGGACCGCCCGGGGCGGCGACCGCTCTTGATCCCGGCCTTAAAACGGGTGGTCCGCACGGTGGACGTGGCCGGGGGCCGGATGGTCGTAGATTTGCCGGAGGGCCTGGAGGAGACGTAGAGAGGCATGCGCATCGACATCCTGACCCTTTTCCCCGCGATGTTCGATGGCCCCCTGCGGGTCGGGGCGGTCGCGCGGGCTACGGAGCGGGGCCTGGTCACGGTGGATACGCTCAACATCCGGGATTTTTCCGGAAACCGCCATCACACGGTTGACGATAAGCCGTTCGGCGGGGGAGCCGGGATGGTCATGCAGGCCGGGCCGGTCTTGCGGGCGGTGGAACATGTATCCCGAGGGGAAAAGGTTCGGCCCCGGGTGTGCCTGACCAGCCCGCAGGGTATGCGCTTCAACCAGTCGCTGGCCAGGAGCCTGGCCGGGGAGGAACACCTTGTCCTGATCTGCGGCCATTACGAGGGTATCGACGAACGGGTGGCGGAAATCCTGGAACCCGACGAGATCGGTATCGGCGACTTCGTGCTGTCGGGCGGGGAACTGGCGGCCCTGGTGGTGATTGATGCCGTGGTGCGCCTGGTGCCCGGGGTGCTCAGGGCGGGAGCCGCCGCGGAGGAATCGTTTGAAGAAGGTCTTTTGGAGTACCCCCAGTATACCCATCCCAGGGAATGGGACGGACACGCGGTTCCGGAAGTTCTGGTGTCCGGCCACCACGGCGAGGTGGAGCGCTGGCGCCGGCGTCAGCGTCTTCTGCGTACGCTGGGCCGGAGACCGGACCTCCTGGCGGCCGGGGGATTGAGGCCGGGCGACGCGGAGATCCTGCGGGACCTGCGGACCGAGTTGGAGCGACTGAGCTTGGATTAAGGGAAACCGTTTGCCCAGGCGGGCGGATTGTGCTAAAATATCTGCGGTAGCGGGAAGGGAGCTATGGTGTTATGAATTTGATTGATTCCCTCAGGGCGGAACAGAGACGGGAGGATATGCCTTCCTTTCAGCCGGGGGACACGGTGCGGGTGCACGTGAAGGTCGTGGAAGGTACCCGGGAGCGCATTCAGACCTTCGAGGGATTCGTTCTCCGGCGCCGGGGCCACGGCCTTTCGGCGACTTTCACCGTCCGCCGGGTTTCATACGGCGTCGGCGTGGAGCGGACTTTTCCCGTGGAATCGCCCCGGGTTGAGAAGGTCGAGTTGTTACGGCGGGGCAAGGTCAGGAGGGCCAGACTTTACTACATGCGCAGTCTGCGGGGCAAAGCCGCCCGCATTCAGACCCGGAGCATCCAGACGGAGAAAAGGGACTAGAATAGTCCCTTTTTTTACGTCCGCCGCAAGGGGGAAAGTTGATGCCCGGCCCGTTGGACCTCCCGGCTCGCCGGAGCCTGGGGGGGGAGTTCCTGGAGTCGGTGGCGGTGGCGCTGATCCTGGCCATCCTGATCCGGCTGTTCGTCCTGCAGCCTTTTTACATACCGTCCGGCTCCATGGAACCCACGCTGATGCCCGGTGACCGCATCGTGGTGGGCAAGGCGGACCTGTTCGGTCAGCCGAAGCCGGGCGAAGTGGTGGTATTCCATTATCCGCTGGATCCCCGGCAGGATTTCGTCAAGCGACTGATCGCCGTGGGCGGCCAGACGGTCCAATTGCGCAACAGCAATCTGTACATCAACGGTAAGCTCGTCCCCGAGCCTTATCTGCCCCCCGGTCTGACCTTCGCCGACTTCGGGCCGGTGACGGTGCCGGCCGGCACCTATTTCATGCTGGGCGACAACCGCAACAATTCAGACGACAGCCGGGTCTGGGGCTATGTGAAGAAAAACCTGGTCGTCGGACGGGTGCTCTTCATCTATTGGCCGCTTTCCCGGATCGGGGTGGTCCGGTGAATACTCCGGAGACGGACGGAATCGGCTCCTGGTACCCCGGCCACATGGCCCGGGCCAGGCGTTTGATTCGGGAAAGCTTGAAACTGGTGGACGCGGTGGTGGAGATACGGGACGCGCGGGTGCCCCTGGCCAGCGGGCATCCCGGTCTTTCGGCCCTGGCCGAAGGCAAGCGGACCCTCCTGGTCCTGAACCGGCTGGACCTGGCCGACCCCGCGGCGGTGGCCGGGATAGTCGGCCGCTTTCAGGAGCAGGGACAAAAGGCGGTGGCGGTGGACAGCCGGACCGGGTCCGGAGTGCCGGGAGCAAGAAGGGTCCTGTCTGAAATGGCGGGTCCGGTGAAGAACCGCGATGCGCGCTGCATGGTGGTGGGTCTTCCCAACGTGGGGAAATCGGCCTTCATCAACCGCGTGGCCGGGAAGCGGGCGGCCGCGACGGCCAACCGGCCGGGGGTGACCCGGGGTGTCCAATGGATCCGGCTGGCCCCGGGGCTGGACCTTCTGGACACCCCGGGGGTCCTGTGGCCGGAGGGTGTCGGCGGTGAAACCTTCTACAAGCTGGCGGCCTGCGGTATCCTCGCCGCGGAAAGCTACGACCCGGCGGCCGTGGCGGCCTGGCTTTGGGAAAGGCTTTCGGCCGACCGACCGGGTGTTTTGCCCTTAGGGACCGACGCATATACTTTCTTGGCGGCTTTGGGGCGCTCCCGGGGGTTGTTGCGCGCCGGGGGCGTCGTGGACGAGCCGAAGGCGGCGGTGGCCTTTCTCCAGGATTTCCGCTCCGGGCGGCTGGGGCGTTTTGTCCTCGACCATTGAGACCGGGTAAAAAAAAAATTGTCGGGGCAGGGATTTTGCTCCTTGCACGCGAAGTTACAATTGTTGAGAAAGGCCGGTAAAACCGGGTGAATGGACGGATATGACCGGCAAAAGGTTTTTCATGAATCCGGCTGGTTTATCTGTCTGGGAAGAATTGCTGGCTCCGGACACCCTCGTGGCCGGCGTCGACGAGGCGGGTCGCGGACCCCTGGCCGGTCCGGTGGTGGCCGCCGCCGTCATCCTGCCCCGGGGCTGTTGCCCGGTCGGCCTGGACGATTCCAAAAAGGTTCCGGCCTCGCGCCGGGAGTCCCTGGCCGCGCTGATCCCGCGGGTGGCGGTGGCCTGGGCTATTGGCGTGTCCCCGGTCGAGGAGATAGACCGGGACAACATTCATCAGGCGGGTTTTGCGGCCATGCGCCGGGCGATCGCTTCCCTGACCGTCGCGCCGGGCCACCTTTTGGTGGACGGCTACCGCATCCCCGGCGCCCTGCTGGCCCAAACGGCCATCTTGCAGGGCGACGGGCAGTGCGCGGCCATCGCGGCGGCTTCCATCCTGGCCAAGGTGGCCCGCGACCGGATGATGCGCGAGTATCACCGCCTTTTTCCGCAATACGGGTTCGACCGGCACAAGGGATACGGTACGGCCGAACACCTGCGGGCGCTTGCGGCTTACGGGCCCTGTCCCTGGCACCGCCGGAGCTTCGCCCCGGTGCGGGCGGTCCTGGAGGCAGCCGCGACCCGGCTTGCCGATTCCGGGGGGGATGCCTGAGAAGGGGTACCCGCCCGGATGGTGGGTCGGGCGGGTTGGGGTAAAAAGGGGGGGTGACCCGGGCTCCGAAGGTACATTATATAAGAGAAAGGGGGGAGAAATTTGCTTTCGGTTTGGGCCGCGGTATTCCTGTTTTTCATCATCGCCGTGATCTTCGCCGCGGGGGGCATTGTAACCAGCTTCGTCCTCCATCCCCGTTATCCTTCCAAAGTCAAACTGGAGACCTACGAGTGCGGTCCGGAAACGGTGGGACCGGTCAAGATCCGGTTCCGGGCGAGCTACTTCATGTATGCCCTGATTTTCGTCATGTTCGACGTGGAAACCGTTTTCCTCTACCCGTGGGCCGTCAAGTTCAAGAGCCTGGGGTTGTTCGCGTTTGTGGAAATGA
>JAJYZD010000134.1 GCA_021800315.1 Bacillota bacterium
GGCAGCAGGGTTTGGTGCCCGCGCTCGGCCACCGTTTGGGACGGTCCAGGGCGGCTCTGGCCTATGTGGTTCTCGCCGGTCTCCTGCTCGTCATTCCCGGTCTGGCTCTGCCGACCTTTACCCAGGTCTTCGTGGACAAAGTGCTGGTGGCGCGAATGCACAATCTGCTCGCCCCCCTGCTTTTCGGACTGTTGCTGACAGCGGCGGCCGGCGCCGCCCTGACCTGGTTGCAGCAGTTCTACCTTCTCCGTCTGGAGGCCAAACTGGCTCTGAATATGGCGGGCAACTTCTTCTGGCATGTCCTGCGGCTGCCGGTGGAATTCTTTGCGCAACGCTACGCCGGCGAAGTTGCCTCCCGGGTGGCTTTGAACGACCAGGTCGCGCAACTGCTCTCCGGTGACGCGTCCAGTAACGCTTTGAACCTGGTTATGATCGTCTTTTTCGCCGCCGTGATGTTTCGTTACGACGTGCTCCTCACGGCAATCGGCATCGCCATCGCGCTTGTGAACTTCGGAGGACTCAGGCTGGTCGCCCGCCGTCGTGCCGACGGCAACCAACGGCTGCTGCAGGAGCAAGGCAAGCTGATGGGCACCGCCATGGGCGGGTTGCAGAATATCGAGACGCTCAAGGCATCGGGGACCGAAGCGGACTTCTTCAGCCGCTGGGCGGGCTACCAGGCCAAGGCGATCAACGCCGAACAGTCCCTGGGGCTTTATTCGCGCTGTCTGTCGGTGGTACCGTCGTTCCTGACGGCCGCCAACATCGCAGTGATCCTGGGGGCCGGTGGTTTTCAGGTCATGACGGGCCATCTGACCATCGGAGGGCTCGTGGCGTTCCAGGGTTTGATGGGCAGCTTTTTGGGCCCGGTGACCCAGTTCGTCGGACTTGGCACCACCCTTCAGACGGCGGACGGCAATCTCAAACGTCTGGACGACGTCCTGCGCCATTCACTCGACCCCCAGACCGGGGACCGGTCCGCAGGCGCACCTTCCGGCGGATGGCCGGTGAAACTCTCGGGCTTCGTCGAGTTGCGCGGGCTGACCTTCGGCTACAGCAGGCTCGATCCGCCCCTCATCGAGGGGCTGAGCCTGAGCTTAAAGCCGGGGATGAGGGTGGCCGTCGTGGGTGGGTCGGGCAGCGGCAAGTCAACCCTGGCCAAACTGTTGTCGGGGCTCTATGAGCCCTGGAGTGGCGAGATTTTGCTGGACGGTATGCCGCGGCATTCGATCCCGCGCCGGGTGCTCGGCAATTCCGTGGCGCTGGTGGACCAGGATATTTTCCTGTTCGAAGGCAGCGTTTGGGAAAACCTTACGCTCTGGGACGAGACCGTGCCGGACGCGCCGGTCCTGCAAGCGGCGCGCGACGCCTGCATTCACGAGGACGTGGCGGCCCGGCCGGGTGGCTATGCCAGCCGGGTGGAGGAGGGTGGAGCCAACTTTTCCGGCGGTCAGCGCCAACGGTTGGAGATCGCCCGGGCCCTGGCCGGAAATCCCTCGATCCTGGTTCTGGACGAGGCGACCAGCGCCCTCGATACGAGTACGGAACAGTTGATCGACGGCAGCCTGCGCCGCCGCGGGTGCTGCTGCCTGATCATAGCCCACCGGCTGAGCACGATCCGGGACTGCGACGAAATCATAGTCCTGGACCGGGGAAAGGTGGTCCAGCGGGGGACGCACGAGGAACTGCGCGGGGTGGACGGGCCTTACACCCAGTTGATCGCCTTGGAGTAAGGAGTGGTGGCACATGGCGCGGAATAAGGGCGGGTCCACCGGCCGGAGCGTGACCGACCTGCTGGCGCTTCCCGAGTCGCAGCGGCGGCTCGTCCAGTGGCTGATGCGTTCCGACGGCGCGACCCTGGCCGAAACAGCCGCGGAGGACGGGCAAAGCGAGGACGAGGTCCGGTCCCTTTTGGACAGCCTGGTTGAACAGGGGTTCGTACAGCAGGAAGGGGACGGTGGGGAACTCCGCTTCCGGGCCCGCCTGGGGGCCAGGACCGGGCGCCGGCTCTCCAGCCAGATTTGGCAGGCTACCTATCAGAGCGTGGCCGACGCTTTTGATGCCGAGGGCGCCGCGGTCGGAATGGACGGAAACGAACCTTTGCTCCTGACCGACCCCAAAGCTGTGTGGCTGGTCGTGGAAGGAACCGTGCATGTTTTCAGCGTGCCGGTTGAGCAGGGTCGGCCTTGCGGGGTGCGCGCCTATCTCTTCAGCGCCGGGCCGGGTGATTTGCTGTGGGGGACGGAATGCACCAGCGACGGTCACGGACTCCTGGCCGTCGGGGTGGCCGACACCAGGGCGAGGCGGCTTCCCGCGCCGCGCCTGCGGGAACTGGCCGGCCAGGCCAATCTTACCGCCCCCATCCTGGCCGGGGTGGAAACATGGATTACCGGACTGTACGTTTCGGTCGATGCCGGTGTGGTGCCGCGGGAAGCGGTGCTGCTGGCCCAAGGCCCGGAGACGGTCCTTAAGGCCGGCGTTACGGCGCGGTCCAAGGACAGGTTTGTCTGGGTACGGCCGGGCGCGGGCCGGGTTTCCCTGTTCGGATGCCCGGACGTGGTCTGGGAGCCCGCGCGGGGGTATCTGCCGCTGGCGTCCCCAACCTGGCTTTATTGTGAGAGTGAATGCCGCCTGGAGGTTGCCGAGACCGTAACGGTTCTTGCTCCCGATGCGGATTGGGGCGACCTGGAGAGTTTTCATCAGATGATATTGCGTTTCCTCTCCGTCCGGCTCGGGGACCGGGCCGGAGACGAACGCGAACGGGCCCGGGCCAGGGAAGCCGCCGACCTGGAGGCGATGGAGCAAGCCGTGGCGCTGTTGGCCGCCGCCGCGGACGGGAACACCGCCGGAGTCGGCGCCCGGGCCGGGGGTGACGATTTGCTCGCGGCCTGCCGACTGGTCGGGGAGGCCCTGGGAGTGGCGATTGTTGCCCCGACCCGGGAACAGGTTGCCGATGGCGCTGGGCATCTGGCCCGTATCGCCGATGCTTCAGGTTTACGCGTGCGCCAGGTATTGCTGTCCGGCCGCTGGTGGCGTCAGGACGCGGGTCCGCTCCTGGCCTACCGGGAGGCGGACGGCCGTCCGGTGGCGCTCGTGCGCCGGGGAGGACGCTACCGCTCATGCGACCCCGCCGGCGGCGGGGAGACGGTGGTGACCCGCGAAACCGCCGGAGGGCTTTCGCCCGTTGCGCACATGTTTTATCCGCCGCTTGCAGAGCGGGCGGCCGGGATTGGGGACGTACTGCGGCTCGGTTTCCGGGGAACGGTCAAGGACCTTTGGCAAGTGGTAATTACGGGTATGGCCACCGGAGCGACGGCCATGCTGGTACCCATCCTGACGGGTGCGATTTTCGGTTCGGTTATTCCCAGGGCGCAAGCCGGCCGGTTGTGGGCGGTCACGGCCGCCCTGATCGCCGTTGCCGTTGCCTCGGCCGCTTTTCAACTGGCCCAGGTGATTTCTTTGTTGCGGATCGAGGGCCGGGCGGACCTGACCGTTCAGGCGGCTGTCTGGGACCGCCTGCTCGCCTTACCGGTCCCGTTTTTCCGGCGTTATACGGCCGGTGACCTGGCTCAACGGGCCATGGCCGTGGACGCCATCCGGTCGCTCGTGACCGGTGCGGCTCTAACCTCGATCATGGGGGCCGTTTTTTCCGTGTTCAGCTACGGCCTGCTCTTCTATTACGACACCCGCCTCGCCCTGTTCGCGACCGTTGTGATCCTGGCCGCCGCCGCCGTAACGGCAGGAGGAGCTCTGATTCAGTTGAAGCGCCAGCGGGCCATGCTGGAAGTGCGCGGGACTCTTGCCGGCAACGTCCTGCAGTTTTTGACCGGTATAACCAAGCTGCGGGTGGCCGGGGCCGAACGGCGCGCCTTTTTTGTGTGGGCCCGGCATTTCGCCCGCCAACGCGAACTGACCAACCAGGCCGGCCTCGCGGCGAATGCCGTGGCGGCCTTTCAAGCGGCCTTGCCCGCTGTGGCGGGCGTCGTCATTTTCGCGGTGCTGGCCTCGGGTACCAGTCCCCGTCTCAACACCGGCGCCTTTCTGGCCTTCAACGCCGCCTTCGGCCAACTGTTGGCCGGTACGCTGGGCCTGGTTTCCGCTCTGACCGGCATGCTGCGGGTGGTACCGCTCTATGAAAGGCTCAAGCCCATTCTGGAGGAACTTCCCGAGGTCAAAAGGGACTGCGCCGATCCCGGGGAGTTGAGCGGCCTGGTGGAGTTTTCCCACGTCTCCTTCCGCTACGCGCCGGACGGGCCGCCGGTTGTCGACGACGTTTCCTTCACCGCCCGGCCCGGCCAGTTCGTGGCCTTCGTCGGCCCTTCGGGGGCGGGAAAGTCGACCATCTTCCGGCTTCTCCTGGGTTTTGAGACGCCCGAGAGAGGTTCGATCTACTATGACCAGCAGGATCTGGCCCAACTCGACGTGCGGGCCTTACGCCGGCAGACCGGGGCGGTGTTGCAGAACGGGAGGCTGGTGGCCGGAGACATCCTGCGCAACATCACCGGTACCGCGAATCTGACCCTGGAGGACGCCTGGGATGCGGCCCGCCGGGCCGGGCTCGACGAAGACATCCGCCGGATGCCGATGGGGATGTTCACCTACATAGCGGAAGGTGGTTCGACCCTATCGGGGGGCCAGCGCCAGCGTTTGCTCATCGCCCGGGCGATCGCCGCCCGGCCGCGCATCCTGCTCTTCGACGAGGCGACCAGCGCCTTGGACAACCGGACCCAGGCGGTGGTGAGCGAGAGCCTGGCGGGGCTGCGCGCCACCCGCATCGTGATCGCCCACCGGCTGAGCACGGTGCGCCAAGCCGACGTGATCCACGTCCTGTCCGGCGGGCGGATTGTGCAGAGCGGCACTTTCGACGAGCTGATGGGCCAAAAGGGACTGTTCACCGACCTGATGCGCCGACAGATCGCTTGACACCGACGGCCGTGCGGGGAAGCTCTCAGTATTCACGGAGGTTTTGCCGCTCATGAAAAAGCAATTCCGGGAAGAAGACGAGCCGGCATTGGATGACATGAATGCCCGGGACGCGTTTGGCATTCTGTCCGACCGTTACAGACGAACAGTTGGCTAGAGTTAGTGGTGGTGTGCTGCCAAGCTGTATTATCATGGAAGTACGGCACGTCAACCGGCTGGAGTAGCCGCAAGGTGCCAGAAGGAGGAAATAAATGTTAGGTTCCTACGAAATCGACTACGAAGGACGCAAATACTTCGGCAACGTCTCCCTGCGCGAGCACCATATCTTCGGGTACAACGACAACCTCTATCTGGTTGACGTGGAACGTATGGCCGCCCAGCCGGTTTCACCCCGGTTGGCCGCCTCCATCGGCCGGATAGCCTCGGCCCCCGGCACCCTCGTTCCCGCGTCCGTCATGGAGGAGTTGCGTGGAATCGGGCTGGTATTCGGCGAGGAAAAAGAAGAAACGCCCATGGCCCCGCCGGAAAGCAAACAGGGTGCAGTCCCCGAAAAAGCCGGGTACCCGGTAGCAAACATCGCCCTCTTCCTGGCCCAGGAGTGCAATATGGCTTGCGTATACTGCTACGGCAACGGAGGAGAGTATGCCGGAGGCGGCATGATGAGCGAGGAGACCGCCTTCCGGTCGGTTGACTGGTTGGTCGAAAATTCCGGCAGCGTAAAGAACATTGGCATCTCCTTTTTCGGCGGAGAGCCGTTCCTTAACTTCCCTTTGATGAAAAAGGTCGTGTCCTATGCCAAAAAGAAGGCCGGGGAAAAGGACAAACGGATAACTTTCGGGGTGACTACCAATGCCTCCCTTCTCACCGAAGAGGCGATCTCATTCCTCAAAGATGAGAAGATATATCCGCTGATCAGTTTCGACGGCCCGGCCGAGTACCAGGACAGCCAGCGACCATTCAAGGATGGCTCCGGATCATACGACAGGATCGTCAACAACGTCCGTAAGCTGCGGGAAGTCATACCCCACCTGACGGCCAGGGCGACGGTCACAGACGGCGCCGACCCCTTTCGGATAAAGGAGGGTATGGAGGCCGCCGGGTTTACGACCTGTATTCTAACCCCGGTCTCTCCGGTCATTTTGAACGCGCCGTCCTCCGGCATGCCGCC
Source organism: Bacillota bacterium (assembly GCA_021800315.1). GTDB lineage: Bacteria > Bacillota > Desulfotomaculia > Desulfotomaculales > JAJYZD01 > JAJYZD01. The sequence continues at coordinate 6,089 of JAJYZD010000134.1, forward strand.
GGACGGGTCCGGTGAGCGAATGTTGGAACGGATGCTGGCCTTTCACCGCGCGGAGACCGAGCAACTGCTTACCGCGATCCGGGAAAGAAGTATTGATAAAGACAATTTGCCCGCCTACCTGTCAAGTATAGGCGACATAGCCTTGGGGCGCAAACGCTACTACGCCTGCGGCGTTGGCAAAGGAATGGCCGGAATCTCGGTAAACGGGGACATCTATCCCTGCCACAGGTTCGCCGGCCAGGAGGACGCCCGCCTGGGCAACATAGCGGATTACCGGACGGGGAACCTCAATGACTACCACCGGGCGGTTGTCAATCACCTGCCGGAGTGCCGGAAATGCTGTGCCCGCCACTATTGCGGCGGAGGCTGCTTTTACGACAACAAGGCCCGCACCGGGGACATGCATCAGCCCGACCCCCTTAGATGCCGGGAGGTAAAAGGGATGATTGAAGGACTTATCCATGTTTATTGTCAGTTGGACGAGGCCGACAAGGAGTATGTTAAGGAGATGATAAAAGGTCTTAGCCCCGATGAGTGGCTCCTTGATCCCCCGCAACTGAAACCGGTCTGACGCACGAAGGGGAATACTCTCAAGGATCCGCTCAACTACTTGAGCTTAGGCAGAATAAACAACTCGAGACAATTGGAATAGGAGGATTATCATGAGCAAGGAAGAGCAGGGCAAGAAGATGGGTCAGATCGTTGCCAAGGCATGGGCTAACGATGGTTTCAAACAGAGGCTTTTCGGTGATGCATCCGCAGTGCTGAGGGAGGAGGGGGTAGAGGTGCCTCCTGGTGTGGAGGTACGGGTGGTGGAGGACACCGCCCGGGTCTTTCACCTGGTGCTGCCACTTAAACCCGATACTGAGTTGACCGATGAGCAATTGAATTCTGTGGTGGGCGGCTTCATTGATACAGTATGTACTTGGGCGCCCGGCCCGGACGTTTTAATCGAAAAATGAAGCGCGGACGCAATGTTTCCAACTGGATGCCTTCTACACGATTTTAAATCCAATGCCAAAGCGGTGGTGATACGAAGAGATGTTTGAGATAGTCACAATAATCCTAATACCTCGGAGTTTTCCGGCTACTTGAGAAAGGAACGCATTGACATGAGACAGTCAACTAAAAAGGAGGATTATCATGAGCAAGGAAGAGCACGGCAAGAAGATGGGGCAAATCATTGCCAAGGCGTGGGGTGACGATGCCTTTAAGCGGAGGCTTTTGGGTGATGCATCCACGGTCCTGAATGAGGAGGGCGTAGAGATACCACCTGGCCTGGAAGTCCGGGCAGTGGAGAACACTGACCGCGTCTTTTATCTGGTGCTTCCGCCGAAACCCAATGCCGAGTTGACCGATGAGCAATTGGATACTGTAGCAGGCGGCAGATATCTATGTGGTGGTAGTGGGCCTGCCCCCATGGACGTACATTCGTTTGGTTGTCGTAGTAGGAGTGATGAAGGTTATTTTGAAGCTTACTGTCTGTACCTTAAGAAGGGCAGTATTCCACAGCCCAATTAGCACTAATGGTGGTAAACTGTGGTTTGAGTTAGCTTACAGTCTGTCTTGACTAGCAGTAACAACGTAACAGCAAGTCGAAAAATACAATTGGCTTGAAGGTGCGTTGGTTATGTGTTTCGCTCTTTGAGTGAAGAAACCCTGAGAGAAGAGACAAGCAACTAATGAAGAAGGGGAGTTACCATGGATAAGAAAGATCAGGATCAAAAGATCGGGCAAGTCATTGCCAGGGCATGGACTGACGATGCTTTCAAGCAGAGGCTTCTGGGTGACGCGTCTCCTGTATTGAGAGAGGAAGGAGTGGAGATACCTCCCGACCTGGAAGTACGGGTGGTGGAAAACACCGACCGGGTCTTTCACCTGGTACTCCCGCCGAAACCCAATGCTGCTGAGTTGACCGATGAGCTATTAGGCGCTGTGGCGGCGGCTGCCAGCGGGAATAACTGCATGTGGGTACCTGGCCCAATGTCGGCGAACTGTCGTGATAACAAGCCCTCCGATACATGGATGGGTTAAAGGTGAATTGGGCCGCATCGCTCTTCCGGATCATGACCCAACCAGCATCGGTAGATTTGACGGCCTGAAATCCGGGGAACTGTGTCGTGCGCCGTACAGGGAAAGCGGCGAGCGGTCGACAACGGAGAACAAGCGCAAGATGGATAGGGATTTCGGTTGCTAGGAGGCAAAAGATGAACGCTGGCTATGGCAGGGGCAGGAACCTTCCCCTGGGAGTGTTGCGGATTCTGGTGGTGGTGCTGCTGGCGCTGATGCCCGGTCTCGGTCTGGGCCCCGGCTCCGCCGCGGCCCAGGGAACTCCGCCCTCCGGCTTACAGGGTGACGGGACCGAGGCCGTACCGTATGCCGTTTACAGTGCGGGGGACCTCAGCCTTGTAAACGGGTACAATGCGTACTATTCTTCCGTCGACCGGCAAGTATACTTCGAACTCGAGAATAACGTGGATTTGTCGGTATACGCCCCCAGTGAGTCCGACCCAACCGGGTGGGTACCTATCGGGGATCCGGTCAACAGTGCCCGTTTTACCGGGGTTTTCCTGGGCAACGGCCACGCGATCACGGGGCTGACCGTGGTCGACGACGGTAGTTTGACTGATGACGGGCTGTTCGGCTTCGTGGCTCCCGGCGGTGAAATTGAGAATGTCAGCCTGACTGTCAGCCAGGTGACATCCGGTAACCACGATGAACCGAGCGGCGGGCTGGTGGGCGTCAATGATGGCACCATATCCGGTTGCACCGTAGCCGTTTCCGGCACCGTCGTTTCCAGCTTGGCATTTGCGGGCGGACTGGCTGGCGTCAATGGGGGAACTATCTCCGGTTGCACCGTTACCGGTCCGGGTAGCGTTTCGAGTTCCTTTGCCGCGGGCGGGCTGGCTGGCGCTAATTCGGGCACCATCACCGGTTCCAGCGCCTCGGTCAATGTGACGGGCTCCGGCAGCGCCAGTCAATTCACGTCCCTCGGCGGGCTGGTGGGCTATACGGGGAGGGGATCCGCCATTACGGACTCCACCGCTACGAGTAGCGTGACCGGCTCAGTCTACTGCTATGACGGTGGGCTGGTGGGCTATAACGACGGCTACGGGGGGGGCACGCCTGTCATTACGGACTCCTCCGCCACGGGCGGCGTGACCGGTTCAGCCCACTCCTATAACGGCGGTCTGGTGGGTTTCAACGACGGTGACGGGGGCACAGTCACCATTACCGACTCTTTTGCTACGGGTAAGGTGGCAGGTTCGGGTTACAGCGAAAACGGCGGTCTGGTGGGCGTAAACGACGGTGACACGGGCCACGCTGTCGTTTCCGGCTCCTACGCCACCGGCAGCGTGACCGGTTCAGGCGGCTACAATGACGACGGCGGTCTGGCGGGCGTAAACGCCGGCGGTCTGCTGGGTTACAACAGCGGCGCCGGAGGCACGGCTGCCATCATTGCCTCCTACGCCACCGGCGCGGTGACCGATTCGAGCGGTCTCCCCTCCAAATCCTGGGTAGGCGGCCTAGTGGGCTGGAACACTGGCTATGGCGGCGCGGCTTCTATCGCCCACTCCTGGGCCACCGGCAGCGTGTCCGGCAATTGGAATGCCGGCGGGCTGGCGGGCATAAACGACGGCAATGACGGTACGGCTTCCATTGCGCACTGTTACGCCACCGGCGCCGTCACCGGATCAGGGTTTGTAGCAGCAAGTGTATTTGTCAATCAGTAATATGTGTAGGTATTGACCGGCGGCCTATTTTCTGATATAATTGATCATCATGGAGAAGATG
>JAJYZD010000135.1 GCA_021800315.1 Bacillota bacterium
CGAATAACCTGGCGTGGGACAGGGAAGCCACCCGGGGGGTTTTACGCACGATTTCGAGGTAATCGGCAAAAGTGCCTTCCCATTTGGTCCGGTCCAAACGGTCGTGGTAGGCGGCGAGTTTTTCGGTTAGCATTGTCATTGTTAAAACCTCCGTTGCCCCGTGTCGCGGTGGCGGATTCTAGTGGTTGGTCATGTGGCTCCAGAGCAGTTTACTCCTGGAGTCGACCCGGCACTGCAGTTCCACCCGGTGTCCCCACAGGTCCTGGCAATAGTTCAATGTTTCCCTGGCATACTTTTCGTCCATGTCTTCCTCTCCCACCTGGGCGAGGACGAGGCTTCCCTGGCCGGGTACCTCCCGGCGGACCTCGATCCCGGGATAGGGGGGTCTGGCGTAGGATTCGGCCAGGTAGTCCCGCACCATCCGCCAGTCCTTCTCTCCCACCTCCCACAACTCGTGCGAGGCGGTATCCTTCTTAATCCACTTGTAGACGTCCAGTTCCTCCACCATCCGCTCGTCGAGGTAGGCCCGGATGAAGGAAGAGTCGGTTTCCTCGTTGGCGATCTTGATGACTTCCGCGCTGCCTCGCTCCTTTTCCACCATCTCCAACATCTTCCATCCGAAGTGGTACGGATTTATCCCCAGGGGGGAGGGGAGGGTGACGGAAGCGTGCGTCAGCGCCGCCTCCATCCTCTCGTCCTGGCTCATATCGAGCATGTCGAGGATCTTCTGGTGGGTCCACACGGCGAAGCCCTCGTGCAGGAGGCGGGTGCGGTAATAGGGTTGAAAGTAGATGCCCTCCTGCCGGATCACCGAAAGGACGTCCCGCTGGTAATCCAGGAGTTGCGGCGAATACCGGACGATATAGCCCAGGATGTCACCGGTGGGCCGGGGGAGACGGTTCCACGCCCCGGGCCGGATCTTCTCCATCTTTTCCCGGGCGGCCTTTTCGCTGTCGGTGAGCGCGCGCTTGCCCAGCGCCAGGTCCAAGTCGAACAGTTCGTCGTAGGGCGTCCTGTTCTCCACCGGGCGCCTTTCCATCACCGGCTCGTGTTCCTCGTCCAGGGAATGGGCCTGGACGGCCAGGCCGCGGGTGATCAGTTCCTCCATGGCGTGAAAGCCGTATACCTGTTCGTAGGTCGCAAAGCGCGCGCTGGCCGCCGCCATGTAGCCGGGCATGTCTTTGCGGGTGTCCTTCCAGTACTCGTTGCACTTAAAGACGTGGGAGTGGCCCATGACGTGGGCCATGACCAGGGTTTTCTGGACTTCGTTGTTGTTTTGCAGGATGTAGGCGTAGGCCGGGTCGGAATTGATCACCAGTTCGTAGATCCGGCCCTCGCCGTGCTCGTACCTGGTCTTCTGGACCCAGTAGTTGCGTCCGAAGGTCCAGTGCTGATAATGGTTGGGCAGGCCGTAGGCCGCCACCTCGTAAAGGACGTGGTAGGGCACCGTCTCAAAATGGACGGGGTGGGGGGAAAGACCCAGGGAACGCGCCGCATCCCATATTTCCCCGGCCAGGCTTTCCATGTTCCTCACGGTCTCACCCCGATTCCCTTCACTTCGTCGGACATCAACTTCTTGATGGCGTCCCAAACCTCGCCGGCCTGGCCGAGCTTCACCGCCGCGTAGCGGTTGCCGTCCTTGATGATTTCCTTGTATGCCCTGGACAGGCGGGACAGGAGGTAGTAGTTGCTGTCGTTGGGTTCGATCTCGACATAGCCGAACCGGTTGAAGACGTGGATCATACCCGCCAGGAACCGGGCCGCGTCCGTGCATTCGAAGTCCTCGCCGTCCGAAAACTGGATCGCGTAGACGTTCCACACGTCCAGGGGGTAGCGCTCCGCCAGGATCGTCCGGGTCAACTGGAGGGCGGAGAGACACTTGGTACCGCCGCCCCGGCCCTCGTGGAAAAAGCGGTCCTCATCCACCTCGAAGGCCTCGGTGTCATAGTTTATGAAGACTATTTCCGCCCGGTCATACCGTTTACGGATGAACCACACTATCCAGAAACAGATGGCACGGGTCAAAAACCGCTCCGATTCACCCATGGAACCGGAAACGTCCCGTAATAGGAAAATTACGGCGTTGCTCACCTCTTTGGTTTTTGTGCGCCAGGTGCGGAAGCGCAGGTCCTGGCTGTCGATGGAAAGATGATCCGCGGCGCCGCGCTTGATAACTTCCTTCAGTGTGGCTTTCTTGTCGAGGTTGGAGAGCTGGCCCTTTTTGCGCCGGTCACTGAATTCCTCGTCCTGGTCCACCACCTGCGCCTTGCGGGTGAGGTCGAGATTGGGCAGGGTCAACTCCTCGAACAGGTATTCCGCCAGGGTATCGATGTCGATCTCGACCAGGTACTGAAAGTCCTGGTGGGTGTTGCCGGGCTTGCGGCCGGATCCTTCCTTGGGCCGCTGGCCGAGGACGTCCCCTTTCCTGGAGCCGCCTTTTCCCTGGCCGGAGCCCTCCCGGTCCTGGTTTTTCGGGTCGTAACGGAAACGGTACTCGTCCAGGTAGCGCACGGGTACCGTTACTTTCTTCTTGCCGTCGGAAGTGATGATGTTTTCGTTGGCCACGAGTTCTTTTAAGTTTTCCTTGATGACGTGCTTGATCTTTTCCAGGTGGCGCTCCTGGTCCCGGTTGCCCTTCTGCTGGATGTCGTAATAGCCGGTGTCCGGTTCGATGGTATTCATACGCGACCCTCCCGCCCGCGAAGGGGTTTAGCTCAAGAGACTGCCGGAAAAAAAACGGCTTTCCTTCCACTATATGGCCCGGCCGCGGTGGATAACACCGTTTAAGAAAAATTACCGGCCGCCAAGAGTCCGGCCGGTAAGGAAACGACCGGACAGAAGCAGGTAGGGGCGGCGTAATATACTAGGGGGAGAAAGTCCCTGGCTATATACAGTCATTATTTCCCATGGTATAATAAGGCTTGGGCCGGCATGGCCCCATTCGCTCACAAGGAGAACAAGACAGGTGCGCTTACAAAAAGTGCTGGCCCAGGCGGGGGTGGCCTCGCGGCGCCACAGCGAGGAGTTGATCCTCTCGGGCGAGGTAAAGGTAAACGGGTGCCCCGTCACCACCCTGGGAACCAGGGTGGATCCGGCCAAAGACCGCATCGAGGTGGGCGGACGGGTGATCGGTCCGCGGTTGCCCAAAGTCTACCTGGCCCTGAATAAGCCGCGGGGGGTGCTCACCACCCTTTCCGACCGGTTCGGCCGGCGGACGGTGCGCGACATCGTACCCGGGGCGGGACCGGGCGTCTTTCCGGTCGGCCGCCTGGACTACGACAGCGAAGGGCTCCTCCTCTTGACCAACGACGGCGACCTGGCCTGGGCCGTCACCCACCCTTCGCACCTGGTTCCCAAGACCTACCTGGTGACCGTGGCCGGCCGTGTTGAAGCCGGGACGGCCGGGAGGCTGGCCGCGGGGGTGGTCCTGTCCGACGGTTTGACCGCGAAGGCGCAAGTCAGGATCATGGGCCCCAGCGGACCCGACACGGTTTTGGAGATAACCATCCACGAAGGCAGAAAGCGCCAGATCCGGCGGATGTGCGCCCAGGCGGGCCATCCGGTGAAACGACTGGTACGGCTGAGCGTGGGTCCCATCATGCTGGCGGGTCTGGCGCCGGGCGAGTACCGCCGTTTGGAAAAGCGGGAAGTGGAAAGTCTTTTATCCCTGGTGCAGCCGCTGCTGCTGGAGAGGAGGGAGCCCATCCGTGGAAACCGCGGTGACCAACGTCTGGAGTAAGGTTTGGGCCGGGGGCGGCCGTGATCGATCCCGGGTGGTCGTTGAAACGACGCGCCCTTGCGCCTTTCACCTGCTTCCCTGCGGACATGAGCGGATCGAGTTGGTTGTCGAGGGTGGGGGCGTGCTGGCCACCGGCGTCATTTCCGTACACGACGGGCTGCTGGAGGAAATAGGGATAGCGGCGGGGCCGGGAGGGACCACCCGGCTGGGCCTGACCCTGGATCATCCGGCCCCTTGCTACCTGCACGAGGAAACGGGGTGTCCCCACCGCATCGTGCTCGACCTGGACCGGGCATCGCTGGGCCACCTTCTGTCCGGCCGCCGCGTCGCGGTGGACCCGGGACACGGAGGCGCGGACACCGGGTTTGCCGGGCCGGTCAACCTTTTGGAAAAGGACGTGGCGCTGGCCATCGCCCGTGATCTGGGCCGGCTGTTGGCGGCGTCCGGCGCGGAGGTGGTGTTCTTACGCCGGAACGATGACGCCGTGCCGTGGCTGGAGAGGGCGGAGCGCGCCAGGGGGGCCGAACTTTACCTAGGGATCCACGCCGGCTGCGGGACCGGCGGAAGCAATGTGGGCTACAACCCCGCGCAACCCCAATCCGCCGGCCTGGCCCGCCTCGTCCGGGAGAAACTGGTCGACAAGACCCACCTGGCCGCCCAGGAGGTCTGCGCCCTGGGGCACCTGGCTGTTTTGGGCGCCTGTCCGGCGGTGGAAATCGAGGCGGTGACCATCACCGACTGGGTGGAGGAGGGACTTCTGCGCAGTCCGACCTTTCGCTCCAAGGTGGCACAAGGTATTTTCAACGGGCTGGTCAGCCATCTCTGGCGGCAACAGGGCGGCGACTGGCGGGGTAAACCGGCCGCCGTGGTCATGGGCAGGCGTTCCGGATCAAGGGGATCCGTCGGCGTCATACCCCTGCGTACCCACCTCATCACCGAGCGGGACGATATCTTCGGTATAGTGGAGCGCTACGTCAAGGGCGTGGCCGAGCCGGGTGACATCGTCGTCCTGGCGGAGAGCATGGTGGCCATCACCCAGGGCCGGGCGGTTCTGCAAGAGTCCGTGCACCCCGGACCGCTGGCGGCCTTTTTGAGCCGTTTTCCCGGCAAGGACGGCAGCCTGGCCACGCCCCACGCCATGCAACTGGCGATCGAGGAAGCAGGGGCGGGCCGGGTGGTTCTGGGAGCGGCGGCCGCCGCCCTGGGCCGTCCGCTGGGCCGGCGGGGCGACTTTTACCGGGTGGCCGGCCGGCACCTGGCCCTTATCGACGACGTGGCCGGGACGATGTGGCCTTTCGAGAAGCATATCATCCTGGGCCCCCGCGATCCCGCCGCCCTGGCGAGCCGGCTGAAGGAGAGGCTGGGGTTGGAGGTGGTGATCGTGGACGTCAACGACATCCGGTGCGTGGACATCCTGGGCGCCTCCCCGGGCGTTGACCGGCGACTGGTGCGCCGGGCCCTGGCCTCCAACCCCCTGGGCAACGACGATCAGCAGACGCCGGTCGCCATCTTGAGAATGGTTAACGAATCCACCCGGCGAAGAGGGCAAGCAGGGCCATGATCCGGGGCCACTCGGCCCGGCAGTTGATCGTCAGGCCCCCGGTGGCCCGGACGCCTGGTACGAGGGCCAGGGCCTGCTGCCAGTGCGGCTCGGAAAGCTCCATGTTCAGGTCGACCGGCTCCCTGGGCCGGAGGACGGTCAACTCGGGAATCCTCTCCACGGCCGCCGTGGCGCCATCCCGGATGCGGCGGGCGGCCTCGGCGGGGTGCAGGCTGACCGCGGCCTTTTCCAGTACCGCTTCCTTGACGGCCACCGCCGTGACCCCGGGCAGGAAGGACCGCGCTTCGAGGACCAGCGCCCGGTCGCCGGTGACCAGGCCTACCGGGACGCCGTGGTAGCCGGCCGCCAGGGTGCTGAGCAGGGCCTCCCCGGCGTTTTCCCCGTTCAGGGACAGGCTCCTGATCCGGCGGTCGATCGTGTGGGGCAGGACGGCCCCGGCGGTACCCGCGGCGGCGTGGAAGCCCACCAGGAATACCAGGTCGGCGCTCTCCACCCCGGTCATCCAGAGGCAGGGGCGGGGGCCGCCCCTGATCAGCCTGGCGCCGCCGGTGAGCAGGACATGGTCCAGGTTTTCCTTGCTCCAGTGGGAATCGGAGACGATGACCTCGCGCGCCCCGCCCGCCAGGGCGCCTTCGATGGCCGCGTTGACTTCGGTGAGAACCTGGGCCCGCCGGTCGGGGGGCTCGGGTGGGGCTTCCGGCCACCGTACGTAGCCAACGGTGCCTTCCAGGTCGGCGGCCAGAAAAACAGTGGGATTATTTTGCAAACCTTTCACCTCCGGTATGGTCGGCTGGGACAGGGCATATATCTGCACGGGTGATTACTGTGAAAACGCTCGTGTTCCTGGCTGTTTTGGCCCTGGCCGCCGCGGGGTTGCTGTGGTGGCGGCACCGTGGCACCCCGCCCCTTCTCATGGCGGCGGCCGTTCCCCGCCTGGACGTTCACGAAAGGCCGGACGGCGGTTCGCCCCTGGTGACCCAGGCCCTCTTCGGCTGGCCGGTGCGGGTCAAAACGGAGCGAGGCGACTGGCTGAAGGTAGTGTCCGCCGACGGTACGTCCGGCTGGGCCCGGGCCTCCCTTCTGCAACCAGTCCGCCGGGAGGGAACCCCCTTCATAGTCGGGCTCCCCGAAGCGCATCTTCTCGCCGGTCCCGCCAGAGGAGCGCCGCGGACCGGGGTTCTCTACCTGGGCAGCCTGGTGCGGGTGCTGGATCAAAGCGGCGGTTTCGCCGCCGTCGGGCTGGCCGGGGGACAAACGGCCTGGGTAACCGCGGGAGACCTGATACCGGCTGTCGACGGCCGGGCCGCCGCTACCGGCGACGGGACCCGGGTCGTGGCCGCCGCCCGTTCCCTGGCCGGCACACCCTACCTCTGGGGCGGCATGACCGTCCGGGGCATCGATTGTTCCGGGCTGGCCTATATTTCCTACCTGGTCAACGGGCTGGCGATACCCCGCGACGCGGACCTCCAGTTTCTGGCCGGCCGGCCTGTGGAGCAAAAGGACCTGCGGCCCGGGGACCTGGTGTTCTTCGCCCTGGGGGACGCTCCCTATCCTTCCCACGTGGGCATCTACACCGGCCACGGCGACTTCATCAACGCCCGTTCCCGCCAGGGCGTGATCGTCAACCATTTGTCCGATCCGTACTTTGCCCGTTCGTACCTGGGTGCCCGGCGCTATTTCCCCGCCGGCGAAGTATTTGACGATGCCGGAAGCGACGGCGTAGGCCACGCGGGCCTGGTAGGCGGGGTCGGAGAGCAGCCGGGCCTCCCGGCCGTTGCTCAGAAAACCGGCTTCGACGATCACCGCGGGCATGCCGGCCATCCGGGTAAGGTAAAAGTCACCCTCCAGGGCCTCCCGGCCGGAGTTTTGCAAGATCCTGTTCAACTCCGCCTGGATGTCTTTGGCCAGGCGCCCGCTTTCCCGGTCCCCGCGCTGGGAAAAGCTCTGCGACCCATACTCGCCCGAACCGGGAAAGGCGTTTAAGTGGATGCTCACCAGGATATCGGCGTGGTTGCGTTCCGCGATTTCCAGTCGCTGCGCCAAGTCCTTTCTCTTCCCGGTCAGGGGGTTGGCGCCGGGATCGTGAAAACAACGGTCCCCGTCCCGGGTGAGGACGGCCTTGGCGCCGGCAGTCCGCAATTCGGCTACCAGGAGCCTGGCGATAGCCAGGGCGACGTCCTTCTCCAGGGCGCCCGCCTGGCTGACCGCCCCCGGATCGGGCCCGCCGTGTCCGGCGTCGACGACGATGACCCGGCCGGCCAGTACCGGGGACAGGGCGGGCGGGTGCGCATCCGCTCGGGCGGGACCTGCGCCGGCCGCCAGCCAAAGAACCAGGAACCCATTTAACACCAGTCGGTACAAAGTGGTCTTTTTCTCCCCGGTTACCGGCAAAATGCCTTGCCCCTCGTTACAAAATATATTTTTCCGGGCGGCCCGGTATTATGGTTCGCCGCTTTCCTGCAGGATTTCCGTCCGCCGGGCAGAATATGCGGGGGTATGGCCGTGGATACTTCCGGACTGCCGGCAGGAATTTGCCAGGAAATAGCGAAAAGGGATGGCAACCCTAATGTTGAACTTATCCGCCCGGCCTGCCGATAAGTATCCCAAGGACCCGGTCGCAGAACGTGAAAAAGAATGTCAGGAAAGAGGGTGTCGGATGCGGCGCTTCCAGGTTGTACGGGGGCGGCCCGCCCGGTAAGCGGTGAACGATAGCGACAAGAACAGGGGAAATTTTAACGGCATGATCAAGGCGAAGATCAGGCTGGACTTCAAGGGCAAGGGGAAGCCCGGACGACTGTTCGGCAGCCGCTCCCTGGAACAGGGAGCCGAAGACGCCCGGGAACACAGCGTGACCCTGTTCCGCAACGTGCCCCTGCAAGGGGTCCAGATTGACGACATCGACGTCAGCGGCGCGGTTTACACCGTGGTGGACGAGCTGAACAATACGGAGACGGCCTATGCCCCGGTGGTCCTGCAGGTCAGCGCCGATTCCCTGGAGGAGGTGGTCCCCTTCATCGTGCGTCCGGAATTCCGCAAAATAGAGGTGATCGAGCCGGACAAAGTGGAGTTGGGCCGTCACAACCTGGAGCGGTTGCTCTTCCGCCTGGCCGAGGAGACCATCAACTACAAGCGCTATCTGGACCGCAAGTACAGCCAGTAGGTTCCCCGGCATATTGACCGCGGCCCCCGGCATATATAGGTAAAAAATACCGGGGGAGTATGATTACGGTGCGGATAAAGGCAAGATGTCCGTATTGGCTTTGGCCGCTCTTCATCGTCGCCGCTTCGGCGGCCATGGTGTTGCTTCTGGTGCGGCAGCCCTGGCTGGATATCGCCCCGCCGGAGCCCTCGTCCGGCCTGGATCCCGGCTACGTTTACGACGGGGGGCCGGTGGTCACCCTGGAACTCAAAAACTTCACCTCCCTGCCCCGGGCCCTGGTCCTGGTCAACCACGAACCGCGCGCCGCTTTCGGGCGGCGCTACGTGACCGTTCCGGTCGCCCAGGGGGATCTGGTGGAGGTGGACGCGAGCTTCTACAGTCACCCGGTGGTCGTGAAGGTGCTCGATGTTTCCCGCGGCGTGGTCTCGCCGCCGGCCGGCCGGACGGTTGAAGTGAACGGTACGGTAACCGCGGTGGGGCGCGTGCGCCTGACATCCAGCTGAGCGGAATAGACGCGGAGGTGACCTGCGGGTTTGAATCTTATCGGCAGCCGCAAGGTGAGCAAAGTGGCCCTGGTCATGGCGCTTTCGGAAAGCAGGGAGGAAGAGCGGGCCCTGAAAGCGGACTTCGCCAAGACCGGCATCTCGACGGCGGCGGTGGACTGCGGCGGCGAGTTTTCGGCTTCGGTCAGCAAGATCATCGAGCGGGCGGTGGTGGCGGCCAAGCGGGAGGGCGTCATCCGGGAAACGTTCGCCGAGGAAGGGGCGGTGGCCGGCGCCGTGCACGAGGCCCTGACCCAGGTTACCGGCAAGGCCATCGGCCTGAATATAGGAGGTAAGATCGGCATCGCCCGCGAGGGGGAAAACCTGGCCGTAGCCCTGTTTCTGGGGGTGGGGCTCCTGCATCTGGACGAGGTGGCCGTGGGCCTGGGGCACCGGGTGATCGGGACCTGTTAGCGGTAAGCCGGTCAACCGCCGGGAGGAGCCGCCCATGAGGATCGTTGACTTGAGTCACTCGTTCGAAGACGGTATGCCCGGCTTCCGGATGAAGGACCGGGAAGGGAAGGTCACCGAACTTACGGCCCGGATACGGCCGTTTTTGACGTATGAGCAATCGCTGCCTCTCTACCAGGGCCAAGCTTCCTTCGAGATTACCGAGCCTACCCCTTTATCCCGCGGACGTTGATCAATCGCCTGGTTACGGCGGGAGCCGGGCTGGTCGGCGTGGACACCCCCAACATAGACGACTGGCGCGATCCGGAAAGACCCGCCCACACGCGGCTATTGGGAA
>JAJYZD010000136.1 GCA_021800315.1 Bacillota bacterium
GTCTTAACCACCGGCAGGCCGTTCTGGCCATCTACGGGGTCAATGTGGTGCTGGGGGCCAGCGCGATACTGCTGACGGTGATCTCGCAAGGGCAGGCCCTGGTGCTGGCGGCGGGGATATTCCTGGCTGTGGCCGTGACCGCCAACCGGCTGGGTGTTACCGGTCAACGCTTCCGAACCAACTACTTGAAAGAGGAAGCCAGGCGGTCCCGCGGGATGTAAGGGGCCGCCCGTTTTTTTGAGAGGAGACGTGATCAATGCAGATCAGAAAGGCCGTTATTCCGGCGGCGGGTTTTGGAGTCCGGTTCCTGCCGGCCACCAAGGCCCAGGCCAAGGAAATGCTGCCCATCGTCGACAAACCGGCCATCCAGTACATAATTGAGGAGGTGGTGGCCTCCGGGATCAAGAATATCCTGGTGGTCAGCGGCCGGAACAAGAGGGCCATCGAGGATCACTTTGACCGGGCGCCGGCCTTGGAAGAACACCTGCGCGCCAAGGGCAAGACCGAACTCCTGCGGGTCGTGGAGGAACTCAGCGACATGGCCTTCGTCCACTTCGTCCGCCAGAAGGAACAGCGGGGCCTGGGTCACGCCATCGCCTGCGCCCGGCACTACGTGAACGGCGAACCTTTCGCCGTCCTTCTGGGCGACGACATCGTCCGGGGGCCGGTGCCGGCCCTGAAACAGCTGACCGGCCTCTTCGGGGAGACGGGGGCCACGGTGCTGGGGGTCCAGGAGGTTCCCGCGGAGGACGTGTCCAAGTATGGGATCCTGGACGGCGAAGAGATCCGGCCCGGCGTATTCCGGGTCCGGGGCCTGGTGGAAAAGCCCTCGCCTTCGATTGCGCCTTCCCGGCTGGCCATCATGGGCCGCTACTGCATCACGCCGGCCATCTTTCCCATTCTGGAAGAGACGCCGCCGGGCGCGGGCGGCGAAATCCAGCTCACCGACGCCCTGGCCCGCCTTTTGCGGGAAGAGCCGGTCTACGGCCTGGTGTTCGAGGGCCGGCGCTACGACATCGGCGACCGGCTCGGCTACTTGCGGGCCACGGTGGAATTCGCCCTGGGCCGAACGGATGTCGGGCCGGCCTTCCGGAACTATCTGAAGGAACTTCTGCCCGGCCTGGACTGATAGGGGGGCTTTTCATGCGCGTCCTGGTCACCGGCGGCGCCGGCTTTATCGGCTCCCACATCACCCGGGTCCTGCTTCGGGAAGGGCACCGGGTAACCGTTGTGGACGACCTGTCCACGGGCAGTCTGGACAATCTACCCAAGGGAGTGGCCTTTTACCGCCTCGACGTAACCGGCGCAATGGACGCCTTGTTCGACGCCGAGCGCCCCGAGGCGGTGGTGCACCAGGCCGCCCAGGTTTCCGTGCCCCGCTCGCTTCAGGACCCGGTCCGGGACCTGGACCTGAACGCCGGCGGCACCCTGAACCTGCTGGAACACGGCCGCCGGTTCGGGGTGGCCCGTTTTATCCTGGCGTCTTCGGCGGCGGTCTACGGCGAGCCTCGCTACCTGCCCCTGGACGAGGAACATCCCGTCCAACCCCTTTCACCCTACGGGCTTTCCAAGTACGCGGCCGAACGGTACCTGGACCTCTACCGGCGCCTGTACGGTCTTTCCGGTTGCGCCCTGCGCTACGCCAACGTCTACGGGCCCCGTCAGGCCGCCCACGCCGAAGGCGGAGTGGTGGCCATCTTTTGCGAGCAACTGGCCCGTGGCTTGCCCCCCGTTATTTACGGCGACGGGGAACAGACGCGGGATTTCGTTTATGTGGAGGACGTGGCCCGGGCCAACCTGGCCGCCCTGACGGCCGGGGAAGGCTTCTTCAACATCGGCGCCGGCCGGGCCGTTTCGGTCAACAACCTCTGGTGCCTCCTGCGTGAACTGACCGGCAGCCGCCTGGATGCCGTTCACCGCCCGCCCCGTCCGGGGGATATCCGGGACAGCGTCTTCAACCCGGCCCGGGCCAGGGAGGTTCTCGGCTGGCGGCCCGGCCGCGACCTGGAGAAAGGTCTGCAGGCCATGGCCGGGGAACGGTGAAAAGAATCCCTTCGGAAACCCGGTAACAGGTACCCGGCCCGGGAGGTCGGGAGCAGGTCGGGAGCAGCAGCAGACCTTAACGACAACAACCTGGCGGTGAAGATCCGTTCTCCACCGCCTTCTTCGTCCGGGTAGCCCGGCCCCGCCGGACACCTGTCGCATAGGCTGTCGCGCAGCGGCGGCGCTAACCGCGGAGTCCATGCCGGGAGGCGCGGCCATCATGGAGCGGGCTTGGCGGATTAGCTGTTCCCATGACTTACCGACTCTTTACGACGCCGCTTTCCTTGCCGTCGCCGAAACGGTGGCCGAGGCCACCGGTGAGGGGTGCGACTTTTGGACGGCCGATGAACGTCTCGTCAATTCCCTGCGCGGCGGATGCCCTTACGTGCGGGCTCTGCAATCGTATGCCGAACAAGGGAATTAATCCCCGCGGTTGACTACCCGCCCGAACGTGCTAGAATAGGATGGGTATCTATGAAAACGGAGGGTGGAGATGGAGCCGATCAGTTTCGGAACCGACGGCTGGCGGGGGGTCATGGCCCGCGACTTTGTTTTTGACCGTGTGCGCCTGGTCGCCTGCGCGATCGCCGAATACGTGCGGTCACGGGATCCGGTCCGGGGCGTGGTGGTAGGCTACGACAACCGGTTTCTTTCCGAGCACTTCGCCGCGGCCGTGGCCGGGGTATTGACCGGCCGCGGTATACCGGTTTTCGTGCCCCGGACGTCCGTACCCACCCCGGTGGCGGCCTTCGCCGTCAGGCACCTCGGTACGGCGGGGGCCGTCATGATCACGGCCAGCCACAACCCGCCGGAATATAACGGTATCAAGTTCATTCCCGACTATGCCGGACCCGCGCTGCCCCCGGTGACCCGGGCCATCGAGGAAAACATCCGGCGCCTGGCGCCCGGTTTTTCGCCGGGGGAAGGAGACCTGGATAAGAAGCGGGCCGGAAACCTGTGGCGGGACCTGGACGTGAAAGCCGCCTACCAGGTCCACCTGGCCGGCCTGGTGGATCTGGCGGCCGTCGCCCGGGCCGGACGATTGATCGTCTGCGATCCCATGTTCGGGGCCGGCACCGGCTACCTGGAGGACGCCCTCGCCGGGGTGGCGACGGAAACGCTGCACGGAGCGCGGGATCCCCTGTTCGGCGGCCACCTGCCCGATCCCTCGGAGGGGTTCCTGGGTCCTCTTTCGGAGCGGGTGGCGGCCGGACGGGCGCTGCTGGGCCTCGCCCTGGACGGCGACGCCGACCGCTTCGGCCTGATCGACGCCGACGGGAGCTTTGTGTCCCCCAATACGTTTTTGCCCCTCCTGTACCGCTACCTGCTGGTGGAACGCGGCCTGAAAGGCCCGGTGACGCGGAGCGTGGCCACGACCCACCTTCTCGACCGGCTGGCCGCCAAGTACGGGCAAACTCTCTTCGAGACGCCCGTGGGTTTCAAGTACATCGGGCTAAACCTGCGGGAAAAGGCCTGTGTCCTGGGCGGCGAGGAGAGCGGCGGCCTGTCCGTAAAGGGCCACGTCCCGGAAAAGGACGGCATCCTGGCCGGACTGCTGGCCGCCGAGATGGTGGCGGTCACCGGCCGCTCCCTGGGTGAACTGTCCCGCCAATTGGCGGAGGAAGTGGGCAGCCTGACCAGTCGGCGGGTGGATCTGCACACCGGCGCCGGGTCCAAGCAGGGGATCCTGGATCGGCTGGCATCTTACCGGCCGGCCTCCCTGGGCGGCGTGCCGGTGGTGGAGACAAGCGCCTTGGACGGTGTGCGGTTCCTCTGTGAGGACGGCGCCTGGGCCCTGGTGCGGCCCTCCGGGACGGAGCCGGTCTTCCGCCTTTACGTCGAGGCCGGCCTGGCGACGCGGGTGGACGCCATGGTGAGGGAGGTGCGGGTTTACCTGCGGATTTGACTAGGACAGAAGGGTTGCAGCGCAAGGAAACCTCGGCCACGAGCGGAATAATAGTGAGGGCCACGGCCCTGATCATCGCCATGGGTCTTTTGTCCAAACTGACCGGGCTGATCCGGGATACGGCGATCGCCCACCGGTTCGGCGCCACCGGGCTGACCGACGCCTACATCGTGGGCTCCACCATCCCCACCCTGGTTTTCTCCGTGATCACCGGGGCGCTGGCCGTGGTGGTGGTGCCGGTCTTCACCGATTACCTGGCCGAGGAGGAAAGGGCCTGGCGGCTGTTCGCGTCCGTGACCAACTGGTTGTTCCTGATCCTGGCCGGGTTAACCGTGCTGGGCATGGCCGGGTCCGCCCTTTTCGTGCGCCTGGTGGCTCCCGGTTTCGCCCCGGCCACGGCCGCCCTGGCCGTCCAGTTGACCTATATCATGTTTCCCCTCCTGGCCTTTACCGGCATGTCCAACCTCTTCACCGGGCTTTCCAACGCCAACAACATTTTCGGCGTACCGGCGTTCTCGGTGGTGGTGAACAACCTCGTGATCATCGGGGCGGTGCTCCTGCCCGGCTTCGGCATCCGTGGTCTGGCCGTGGGAACCGCCCTGGCCATGGCGGCGGCCGCCCTGGTCCAATTGCCGCCCCTATTCCGGACGGGCTTCCGTTTCCGCTGGACTTTCGATGTCCGGGACCCCGCCCTGTCCCGGCTGCTGGTCCTGGCGGTGCCCGTAGCCATAGGCCTTTCGGCCAACCAGGGCTATATCCTGATCGACCGGGTTCTGGCCTCCGGCCTTTCGCCCGGCAGCCTGTCCGCCCTCAACTACGCCCAGAAGGTCATGCTGGTACCCGTAGGTCTTTTCATCACCGCCCTGGGTACGGCCGTCTATCCCACCCTCACCCGGCTTTCGGCCGGGGCCATGACGGACGAGCTGCGGGAGACCTTGCTGCGCGCACTGCGCGCGGTTTTCCTGGTGATAGTTCCCTGCGCGGTATTGTTGGGCGTGCTGGCCCGGCCGGTGGTCGCCCTGCTCTTCGAACGGGGGGCCTTCGGCGCCCACGCCGCCGCCATGACCTCGACCGCCCTGGCCTACTACGCGGTGGGCCTGGCCGGCCAGGCCGGAGTGGTTGTGCTGACGCGGGCTTTTTACGCCCTGGGGGACACCCGGACCCCGGTCTGGGTTACGGTGGCGGCGGTCCTGACCAACCTGGCTTTCAGTCTTCTTCTGATCCGTCCCCTGCAGTTGGGCGGCCTGGCCCTGGCCAACTCCCTGGGCGCCCTGGTCAACACCGGCCTGTTGATCTGGCTGTTGGACCGGCGGGTGGCCGGTCTGAAAAACGCCTTCCCGGGTTTTTTCGCCCGGCTGGGTCTGGCGGCGCTCGGGCTGGGGGCGGTCAGCTACGCGGTCTACGGCGGTATGGCCGCATCTATCTACGGCCTGGTTTCCGCGGCGGCCGGTTTGACCCTGGCCGCGGTCTGCGGCCTTACGGTTTTCGTCCTGGTGGTCCGCGGCCTGGGCCTGGAGGAGATCGGACTTTTAGCCGGCTATCTGGGGCGTTTTTCCCTGGTGCCTGTCGCCCCCTTTATCCGCAGGCACTGACGCGGGGGATGGACGCCGCCCTTTCCGGCGCATAGCATGGAGGGGGGGTGTTCTCAATGTATAAGGTTTCGGAATTGTCCAGGCGGGATTTTATCAACGTGGCCGACGGGATGCGTCTGGGTCCGGTGAAGGACCTGCATATCGATCCCCATACTGGGCGGGTTACCGCCCTGGTGCTCAGGGGCAACCGCAAGTACTGGGGGGTGCTCGGCCTGGGCGGCGACGTGGTGGTGCCCTGGGAACGGATAAGGAAGGTGGGGGCGGACGCGGTTTTGGTGGAACTGGAGCCCGTCCGCCGCTGACCCGTCCCGCCGCGGGGCCGCCTGGATACGGGATTTTGATCGCAATAACAGGGGAAATGGGGGAGTGCTTGTGGCCAGACAGTTTCTCAGTTCCGAATCGGTTACCGAGGGTCACCCCGACAAGGTGGCGGACCGCGTCTCCGACGCCATCCTGGATGACATCCTGGGCAAGGACCGGATGGCCCGGGTGGCGTGCGAGACGCTCGTGACCACGGGTCTGGTGCTGGTGGCGGGGGAAATCACCACCGACTGCTACGTCGACATTCCCAGGGTGGTCCGGGAAACCATTCTCGACATCGGTTACACCAGGGCCAAGTTCGGTTTCGACGGCGATACCTGCGCGGTGATCGTATCCATCGACGAGCAGTCGCCCGACATCGCCATGGGAGTCAACCATGCCCTGGAAGCCCTGGAATCGGCGGACCATTACGACAGCGTCGGAGCGGGGGACCAGGGCATGATGTTCGGCTACGCCACCGACGAGACGCCGGAAATGCTGCCCCTGCCCATCGCCCTGGCCCACCGTATCACCAGGCGGCTGGCCGGGGCCCGCCGGTCCGGGGAGATCCCCTACCTGCGCCCCGACGGCAAGTCCCAGGTCACGATCGAATACGACTGCGGCAAACCGGTCCGCTTGGACACGGTGGTGCTGTCTACCCAGCACGCCCCGGAGATGGATCTCGCCACCATCCGCCGGGACATGATCGAACAGATCATCAGGCCTCTGGTACCGCCGGGTATGGAAGACGCCCGCACCCGCTTCCTGGTCAACCCCACCGGCCGCTTCGTGGTGGGCGGTCCCCACGGCGACACCGGGCTCTCGGGGCGCAAGATCATCGTGGATACGTACGGTGGACTGGCCCGGCACGGCGGCGGTTCCTTCTCCGGCAAGGACCCTACCAAGGTCGACCGTTCGGCCGCCTATGCCGCCCGCCACGTGGCCAAGAACATAGTGGCCGCGGGGCTCTCCCCGCGTTGCGAAGTTCAGTTGGCCTACGCCATCGGGGTGGCCCGCCCCGTCTCCATCATGGTGGATACGTTCGGCCAGGGCCGGGTGGACGAAGAGTTCTTGGTGAGCCTGGTCCACCGCTATTTCGACCTGCGCCCGGCGGCCATCATCGACCGCTTCGATCTGCGGCGGCCCATTTACCAGAAGCTGTCGGCCTACGGGCACTTCGGGCGGACCGAACTGGACCTGCCCTGGGAGCGGACCGAACTGGCGCCGGCTTTGCGGGGGGCGGCCGGTCTCCAGTAAGCGGTCAGGCACCACCCGGCCCGGCATATGAATAAGCTGGCCATGGAGGTGCAAGGCGAATATGGAGACCAGGATTATCGCGCCGGTGGCGGCGGTGCTGGTGCTGTACGTCGTGGTCTGCCTGGCCGACCGGAAAAACCCGGGGCTGGTGCTGATCCTGAGGTTCAAGAACCAGGAGGAGGCGGTGGAGGGATTCCTGCGCAAGGTGGCCGGTTTTGTCCGGTTCACGGGGCTGAGGGTGGAGATGGTGGTGTTCGTCGATCATTCCCGCGACCTCACGGAAGCCATAGTGGGCCGCCTGGCGGAAGAACTGGGTTTTCTGGTATCCTCCCCGGATGTTCATTGTCCGGCGGGCCCGCGGACCCGTTTTCTCGACGCCCGCCCCTTGAGCGGCCGTCAGTTGGCGCGCCTTTCCCTCCGGGCGCTTTTGGCGGCCTGATCCGGGGTCGGCGCCTGGTTGCCGCCCGAGTGTCCGGCCTTTTTCCAGCGCCGCAAGAACGCGGCGCTTTTCCATGCCCTTAAGACCGTTCGGGTTTTTGAGCTAATACAAGGTAATTTAAATGATTTGTCGAAAATAGCAGACCAGGGGGTGTAGGGTGTGGCAGGACGGAGCACCTGGACGGTCATGCTCGCCTGGCTGGTAGTCGGGGTGGCTGTCTGGCAGACGGCCACCCTTTTCCCGTCGCTCGACCTGGATCTGACCAGGCAATACCTGGTCCTGGCCGCCCTGGCCGGGACGTGCGAACTGGTCGCGGCTCCCCTGGCCAACGGCCGGCTTTCCACCGGGTTTGCCGTGGTTTTGGCCGCCCGCCTGATATACGGGCCGGCGCCGGCGGTCTGGATCTGGGCCCTGGCCACCCTCGCGGGCCAGGGTATCGCCAACCGGGGCAATCCCCTGCGCACCACCATATTCAACGCCGCGCAAGCTATCCTGGCCGCCGTGGCGGCCGCCCGGCTCCTCCCGGGAACGGGCGGCCTGCTCCGCCAGTCCCTGGTTTTCACCCTGGGATACTACCTGGCCGGCGCGATCCTGCTGGCCGTCTTCAGCCCGCCGCGCCGTTCCCGCGTCCGGTCCTCCCTGGGCGGCGCCCTTTCCTGGGATCTTTTTACCTATCTCGTCACCTGGCCCTTCGGTCTGGGCATGGCCATGATCTACCGGGCCAGCGGTCTTTCCGGCGTGGTGCTGCTCTTTCTGCCGCTTTTGGCTGCGAGCCTGGTCTTACGCCGGCTGGTGGGGGCATCCGGAGCCGCTCACGAACTGGCCGTCTGGCATGATCTGTCCGCCCGGTCGGCGGCCGCCTGGGAGCCGGCCAAGGCCTTCCGGCTGGTCCTGGCCGCCGCGGCCAGGCTGGTTCCCTGCCAGTCCGCGGTGCTGTTCCTCTGGTCGGAGGCGGAGAACTGTTTCACGGCCCAAGCGTCTGTGAGCGGCAGCAAAAGCGGTCTGTCGGGGGTGAAGCTCTTTCGGGAACAGGCCCTGCCCGCGTTGCTTTCCAGGGAACGAAGACCGGTGCTGGTCAACGACAGCCGCATTGAGTTGGCCGGAGATGCCGGACCGGCCCAGTTCTGGCGTTCCCTTGCCCTTTTTCCCCTGTTGGTGGGGGACGACCTGGCCGGCATCCTGGTGTTGGGGGAGAAAAAGCCGGGCGCCTTTACCGTAAAGCACCAGGAGAGCATTCTCCCCGCGGTCGCCCTGGCCACCCGGATGGCGGCGGCCGCCCTTCTGGAACGCCGCTTGCGCGAAGTGAGCGTCATTGACGCGGTCACCGGGTTGTATAACCGGCGGTACTTCGTCCTGCGGACATACGAGGAAGGCGAGCGCGCCAACCGGTTTGGCACCGAATTTGCGGTTGCAGTCCTTGCCCTGGATTCCCTGGCGGAAGTGGGGGAGCATTTCGGCCACGGGGGCGCCGAAAACCTGCTGGTGGCCGTGGCTGATCTCCTGGCGCGGGCGGTGCGTCCGGTGGACCTGGCGGCCCGCTACGGAGAGCGGGAACTGGCCGTCCTGATGCCCGAGACCGGTTTGAAAGAGGCGGGTGAACTGGTGGAGAACCTGGTGCAAACCTTCCGGGCCCGCGAGTTCCCCCTGGAGGGCGGGAGCAGCGTTCAACCGGCCTTCCGCGCCGCCTGGGGCGTGTATCCCCGGCAGGCGGAAGACGTGGCCGCTCTTTTCCGGCGCGTGGACCACCTTCTGGCCCGGTCCGGGGATCATGGTGCGGGCGGGCCGTAACGACGGAGGTCCGGCGGGGCCCGCCTCGACCTGGTTTGTGAATTCAACAAAAAACGGCATCACTTGACCGACCCTCCCAAATTATTCACAGGCCGGATTTTTAGCTTATCAAGTTATTAACAGGGTTATCCACAATATACACAGGCATTTAGGCGGGACGCGGACGGAACCGGGGGATAAGTCCCGCCGCCCTACGGCCGGCCGCCGGGCGGACCGCTACGGCGTCGGGCTCCCGGCGGCACGGGTTATGCTACCCGGGGGGGGCCGCGGGATTCCCGTGGGCAAGGCAGGAGCCCGAAATTACCCCTACCTTTTTGCCCCAGATCCGTGGTATAATGGGTCGACGCTGGCGGCGACCTCTCATGGGATGGCAACGGGTGTTCGGGGTGAACAGAGACTGTTGCGAGGCTGGTAACATGGC
>JAJYZD010000137.1 GCA_021800315.1 Bacillota bacterium
AAATCGCCACCGGGCATGCCATTGCAATAAGAGAGAGCTGCCCATCAGCATTTTTCATACCTGCCATGATATTCCAGGCAGGGACTTATGGGTAATGCTAAGGGTAAGAACGGCAACATGCTGGTCCGGCTAAGCACCGGAACGCGGAACAGACCCAACATCGTTTTTCTCCGTACCGCCCGCCTCCGCGTCGGGATCCCACCAGCAGTCCGGATCCTCGGCCAGGTAGTTGTCTTCCCCCGCCTCGGCCCAAGTTCCGGCCACGGCCCGGCACCCCCGGCAGACCGTCCAGTAGGGACACCGGCCACACCGGCCGTGATAGTTTCCCTGCCGTCGTAAATTCTCCAGCACGGGCGACGCCACCCATAGTTCCCGGAATGACGTCTCCCGCAGGTTGCCGATGGGGAGGTTCATCCGGCGGCAGGGCATAACGGTGCCGTCGGGCATGACGGTAACACCGCTGACCCCGGCGGAACACCCGCCGAGAGGTACGCCCTCTCCGGCGCCAGGCCCGGGAGGTGGTTCGAAGAGGCAGTGGAGCGGGTCCTTAGGGATGATTTCCAGCCCGGGGAAGGTCCATGCTGCCATTTCGCGGTAAACAGCGCTTATTTCCCGGGACGAAAGACATCGGTCCGACATCTCCCGGCCCCGCCCGCAGGGAACCAGACGGCTGTATCCGATGCGGGCCACCCCGTTTTCAGCTGCCAGTCCGGCCAGGTCCCGGACGAAAGGAGCGTTGACGCTGGACAGGGTTACGCTGAAGGTCACCCTGACACCGGCCGCCACCAGGTTCCGGGTGCCGGCCAGAGCCCGCGCAAAGGATCCCGGACCCCTGACGGCGTCGTGTACTGCGGGAGGACCCTCCACGCTGACCTGAACGCTTTCCACCCCCAGGTCGGCCAGACGCCGTGCCGTTGGCGCGTCCACAAGCGTACCGTTGGTTAGCACGGCTAAATCAAACCCCAGGAAACGACCATGTTCCATGATATCCCAAAGGGCCGGATAGACGAAGGGTTCGCCGCCGGTCAGGTGGAGGAGCGGCTGGAACGTCAGTCCGTATGAGTCTCTCCAGTAATCCAAGGTGGAAATGATCTCGCCGAGATAGTGCCTGACAAGCTGCGGGGGAAGCTCCCCGCAGCGGACATCCTGCTGGTAGCAATGGGCACACCGCAGGTTGCACCTTTCGGTGAGATGCCACTGGATGAAAAACTCCTGCACAGCCGCTCCCTCCCGTCCCGGGCTTCAGGTTCGGGAAACGCTTTTGAAAACCGCATGCCATGCGGTCGGCCCTAGGCCTTTCAGTTCTTTCAATTGCGGCAGGACGCCTTGGCCTCTTGGGAGGCCAGGGCTTTTACCCGGGCCGTCCACAGGAGTCTTTCCTTCTCCTTGAGATCGGCCTCGGAAATAACGCGCCTGGTCTTCACACCCACACCTCCTTCTTGGCGGACATCGAATTTATTGAATCGCAATTCGCCGGCCTGCTTATCGATTCCTGCCGCACGATAGAATTTTTTTATAATCCCCCGGACCGTTCCGGCCATGCCCTGTCATGCGCTGCCAATCCCCCGGGGCCGCCGGGACTGTCGGCGCCGCGATTCACTACGGACGGACGCCGGGTCGCTGCTCGCAACCACGGGGGCCAGGTTCCCGGATCATCACCCGGCGCAGCACGACAGTTTCGACACGTCCTTGTCGAATGTCAGCACTGCCAGCTTGAGCCCTTCCGCCATGGTCAGATACGGGGTCAGGGTCTCCCGCAGGTGCTCGATGGTCAGCCCGAATTTTACCGCAAGGGTCGCGCCATATATGACATCACCCGCATTTTCAGCTACTACGTGTGCCCCGAGGAGTTTACGACTCTTCCCATCCGCGACCAGTTTGAACAAGCCGGAGGTCTCGCGGTTGACGAGCGCCCTGGGGACGGCGTCAAGCGGGAGGACCGACGTTACGACTTCATAACCTTGCGCTACCGCCCGTTCCTCCGTCAGACCGACAGTCGCTACCGACGGAGTTGTGAAGGTCACTGCCGGCACTACACTCAAATCAACCTTACGGTTAGCTCCTCCTAGCGCATTTTCAGCTGAAATCCATCCCTCGTAGGCCGCGACGTAGACAAACTGAGGACCGCTTATGACATCACCTGCGGCATAAATATGGGGGTTGCTCGTACGAAGAAACTCATCAACGATGACTTCACCGTGCCCGCCTACGTTAACGTTAGCCGCATCCAGATTAAGGGCTGCGGTATTTGGTGTACGTCCCGTAGCTACCAGAAGTTGCTCGGCCTCGATAACACGTTCCTCGCCATCTACCGTAACATATACGCGTTTAATGGCACCTTCCTGTTCAACTCGCTGATATGTTGCGCTTGTAGTAATTCTAATTCCTTGACTGGTCAATGTCTGCTTGACCACTTCGGAAACTTCTGGCTCATAGGATTTCAAGATCCTGTTGCTTCGTTGGATCAGTGTAACTTCAGCGCCGAGATGGCGGAACATCTGTCCCATTTCCATAGCTACATAGCCTGATCCGATTACCGCAAGCCGTTTCGGAACTTCCCGCAACTCAAGCGCCGTAGTACTTGTAAGGAAATCGACACCCTTCAGTCCCGGAATATCAGGAACAGAAGGGGAAGCTCCGGTCGCAATCAGAAACTCCCTACTTGTGATATGCCTACTCCCGATTTCAACCACTTTTTCATTGACAAATCTGGCCTCGCCGGTAATTAGTTCAAATCCGTATTCTTCAATTAGATCAGCATATTTGTGCTGACGAAGATAACCTACCAATTCGTTCTTTCTGTCAATAAGTTGTGCTAGATTCGGAGGATCTGCAGAGGTATTTAAACCAACGAAAGGATTATTTCGAGCCAGGTTATTGATATCCCCAGCCCTAAGCATGGTCTTCGAAGGAACACATCCTATATTGACACATGTTCCACCAATCGTACTTCTCTCAACAATACCGACTTTAGCCTTATACGAAAGTGACTGGATAGCTGCGGAAAATGCGGCGGCACCAGAGCCAATAATAAGCAGATCGTAGTCATACCCTTCTGCTGCACCAGGCATCTTGCGTCCGTTCAATATTTCGGCTTCGCCAGGCCGATATCCAGCTCTAAGAACAGCCTGCTTCGCTGTATCCAACTCTGTTATGCTGTTTAACTCGAAAACAGCCTCACCCAGCCGGAAGTCGGCCGAGATGTTTTCAGCCCCCATGCTACGGAGTTCCCGAGTTACGTGCTCTTCGCACGTTGGGCAAGTCATCCCCTTAACAGCAAGCCGAATTTGTTTCTTATCGTTGTTATCACCGGTCATACCAGTTCACCTTCCTTGTTTTTTTGAAATCATTCCTGTAAACACGCGCGGCAACCGGCATGCATCCCTTCCCGTCCCTGCAGGCAATGGCGTGAGCATGTTTCAAGGCATACGCCAGCGACGCCCGTCCCGCGCCAACAGCGCGTCCGCCTCGGCCGGACCCCAGCTGCCCGCCTGGTAGAACTGCAGTGTTCCCGTCCCGGTTCCGGCCGACCATGCGGAAAGAATCGGAGTCAGGATGTCCCATGCCAGTTTGGCTCCTTCATACTGAACGAACAGCGTCTGGTCCCCGGCCATGGCGTCGAGGAGCAGTCTCTCGTAGGCATCGGGAGAATGGACGCCGTAAATGTCGCAATAGCGATAATCCAGGGTGAGGGTGGTTATGCACAGCCTCGGCCCGGGTCGCTTGGCCTCCACGGTCAGGGACACGCCTTCCTCCGGCTGAATCTTGAGTACCAGGACGTTGGGTTCAAGTTGTTCCGGCTCGATAGGCGCGAAAATTGAGTGAGGGATGGCCTTGAAATACACCGCTATTTCGCTGACCTTTCGGCGGAGCATTTTCCCGGACCGGAGATAAAAGGGAACCCCGTGCCAGCGCCAATTGTCGAGCATGATCTTCATAGCCACGAAAGTTTCCGTACCCGACCCGGCCGGAATGCCTTCTTCCTGCCTGTACCCGGGAACGTCACGGCCGTCGATCGTCCCCGCCGTGTACTGACCCCGCACCACCCGCGGGCCGGGATCCTCCGCCGAAAAACCCTGGACAGCCTGCAGGAGTTTTACCTTCTCGGCCCGGTAGCAGTTGGCGTCGAAGGCGATGGGAGGCTCCATGGCCACCAGTGCCAGGAGTTGGAACATGTGGTTTTGAAACATATCCCGCAATGCCCCGGCCTGATCGTAATATCCGGCCCGATGTTCCACCCCGAGGGTTTCCGCCACGGTAATCTGCACATGATCCACAAACTGCCTGTTCCAGACGGGTTCGAAAATCTGGTTGGCAAAGCGAAGCATCAAGATGTTTTGCACCGTCTCCTTGCCCAGATAGTGGTCTATCCGGTAGATCTGACTCTCGGAAAGATAGCGGGTGATTGAACTGTCAAAAGCCAGGAAGCTCGCCAGGTCCAGACCAAGAGGCTTCTCCACGACCACCCGGGCGGCCGGTCGTTCCTCGTCCGTCCGTCTGATCAAGCCGGCCCGGCCCAAGCCCTCCACGACCGTGGCGTAAAGGGCCGGCGGGGTCGCCAGGTAATAGATACGGTTTCCTCCGGTAGGGTAGACGGCGTCAAGTCGTTCGAGCCGGTCCGGCAGGCGGTCGTACCACCCTTGATCCTGGTAGTTGCCGGAGTGGTAAAAGAAAAGACTTAGAAAACCGGATAAGTCGGCGGCTGACGCCTCCGGAAACCGTTTTTCCAAAACCCCGGCC
Source organism: Bacillota bacterium (assembly GCA_021800315.1). Classification (GTDB taxonomy): domain Bacteria; phylum Bacillota; class Desulfotomaculia; order Desulfotomaculales; family JAJYZD01; genus JAJYZD01. Next base: position 4,741 of record JAJYZD010000137.1, read on the forward strand.
ACGCTCCGGCGGAATGAATCGTCGGAAAAAGGGCTCCGCGCGCAACCCAGGACGTAAAATCCGCGGGGCAGCATTTCCCTCCCGTACAGACTGAACAGGGCGGGAATCAGCTTGCGTCGCGTCAAGTCCCCGGAGGCTCCGAAAATGACAAAGGCACAGGGCTCGCTAGGGCTCTCCACACAAAGGTTCTCCTTGATTTCGACCCCGGTCCTGATCTCAAGAATGTTATTCACTCCCTTTCCGCCGGTCTTGTACAGGGACCCGGTCCGTCAATCCGCCGAACCGCCGGTTTCCCCGCCGGGTAGAACGGCGTGGCCTCCGAACTCCCGCCGCAGGGCGGCTATAACTCTGTCGCTGAACAAATCCCCCTGCCTGGATTGAAAACGCCGGAAAAGGGCCATGGCGATGCCCGGCGCGGCAACACCGCTTTCAACGGCCTCCATCACTGTCCAACGCCCTTCCCCGGAATCCTCCACGTAGCCGGCCACGGATGACAAGCCGGGGTCCTTCCGGAAAGCCGACTCCAGGAGTTCCAGCAGCCAGGAGCGGATGACGCTGCCCCTGTTCCAGAGGGCGGCCACCTGGTCAGGTGCTAGGCCGTCCCAATAGGGCGATGCCTTCAGGATCTCAAACCCCTCGCCGTAAGCCTCCAGCATGGCGTACTCGATTCCGTTGTGGACCATTTTCAGAAAATGACCGGCTCCTACCCCACCGCAATACAGATAGCCTTCCGGGGCGGCAAGCGTCTTAAGGATCGGTTCCAGACGCCGAAAAGCCTCCACGGTCCCACCGACCATGATGCAGTAGCCGGACCGCAGTCCCCAGACGCCCCCCGATACCCCGGCATCCACGTAATCGACGCCGAACGACGCCATTTGGCTGGCCCGGCTCGGGTCGTCCCTGTAACTGCCGTTGCCTCCGTCCACGAGAATGTCGCCGGGCGCGAGCAGCCGGCCCAGGGAAGTTACGTATTGACCGGTGATTTTGCCTGCCGGCAGCATCAGCCATACCACCCGGGGCGGCTCCATCCCTTGCACCAATTCCTCCAGGCTGGCGGCACCCGAGGCGCCTTCCCGAACCAACTCAGCAACCTTGTCCCCTGTGCGGTTGTATGCCCATACCCGGTGATCTCCCTGCAGAAGACGACGGCCCATGTTCATTCCCATGCGGCCTAGTCCGACCATGCCGATTTGCACAAAACCCCCTCCTTTGTTTCTGACGGCCTGGCTCCTACCGCCTTCTTCACGCCTGATTTTCCGTCCGGGCATCCACGGTCGGCGGGGCGGCATACCGGGTCCAGCGAAAGCCTCGCCCGTGTATGAGCCGGAACCGATGTTCGTGCTCGTCCCCCGTCAAATGCCCCCGTTGGCTTCGCGGTCGACAAACCAAACCAGTCTTTCCCTGGGACTGATCATGGCCGCCGGATATCTCCCCTGAAAACCAGCCGGCGTCGCCAGGATCCGCGAAACCACCTTTTGCTTGGCGGCCCCGGCCACCAAGAAGGCGACACATCTGGCGCCGTTCAATACCGGCAAGGTAAGCGTTATCCTGGGGGATCCCTGCGGGGAACTCACAAGAGCCACCCAGTGATCTTCTTCGCGCAATGCAGCGTCTTCCGGGAAAAGCGAAGCTGTATGCCCATCGGGCCCCACCCCCAACAAAGCGAGATCGAAGGTGACCGGACGTTCACCGGGGGGCGAACCGACATGGTAAAATGTCTCCCGGAGAAGTTTCTCGTAGGCAGCGACCGCATCGGCCGATACAGTCATCTCGGCCTTTATCCGGTGAACGTGCCCGGCAATGAGGGGAACCCGGGAAATCAGGTTTTCAAAGGCGACACGGAAGTTGCTGTCCGGATGGTCGGGCGTCACACAGCGCTCATCGCCCCAATAGAGGTGGGTTTTCCGCCAGTTGATCACGGTGTCGAACGGCGGCCCGCCTAAGTACTTGTATAGCAGGCGGGGAGTTTCCCCGCCTGCCAAAGACAGACGGAAAAACCCCCTGGCCCTGATGGAATCCCGTGCCAGGCCCGCCGTAAACCAGGCTGCGGCCAGGCTGAGTTCTTCCAGCCCGGGATAGAGAAGTACCTCCGCTTTATCCACTCTCCCGCAGCAGAGCTTGGCAAACAACTCCACACCCCCCGCTATCCGGACCCTTCCCGACCGGTAAGTCCAGTCATCTCCGGTTCAAATTCCAAGGCCGTTTGTACTGCCCCTTCGATCGCGGGCAGTCCCCGCGTCAATTCGTCCAAGTGGATGCGCAGCACCTGCCGCCCGTGTTTCTTCAACGCTTCCATGTCGCCCATCGCCTGGGCCTGCTTGAACACGCCGAAGCCGTATGGCTCACCGGGAATAGGAACATCTTCCTTGTATTCCGCGGTCAGTTGCACGAACAGACCAGTGTTGGGGCCACCTTTATGAAATTGACCCGTCGAATGCAGAAGCCGGGGACCATACCCGACGGTCGTCGCCAGGTGCAGATTGTCACGCAGAAGCACACGGATCCGTTGTAGCGACCGCTCCGTTTCCGGGGTTTCGGGCCAGTAAGCATGCAGGGCGATATAATCATGTGGACGGGCCTGCGCAAAGAAGTGCGCCAGTGTTTCGCTGACTGTACGTCCGGCATCCCCGGCGTAGAGCTTAAGCGGACCTTCTTCGAGGGACGGTTTGTCTTCCGGCAACCGGCCCTGTGCCCGTACCACCTCCAGTAAGCGGTTTGTGTTGTTCTTGCTCTCCTGAACGTTAGGCTGATCAAAGGCGTTGATTTCCAGCACCGCGCCCGCCGTGGCCGTGGCAATCTCCCAGCGGAAGAATTGCCGGCCCAGGTCCAAAACGTCATCCATCCGGATCGTGACCACGGGGTGACCGGCGTCATGCAAGGCGGCCACCCCGCTCTCCAGGTTCTTATCGACATCGTCCTTCAGACTGATGTAAACAAAGAGTCGGTCGTCCCCGTAAACGGAAGGCGCGCCGACCGGTTCCCCAGTTACAGGCAGCAGACCCCGGCCTTCCTTCCCCGTGCTTTCGGCCAGCAGTTGCTCCAACCACATGCCCAAAGCGCCGATTGGCCGGGGAATAAGAAATGTAACCTTGTCCCTGCCGCGTCGGGCCAGTTCTCCCATCACCAGACCAAGTTTAATGCCTGGATTTTCCAGCGCTGGGATCCAGGACGCGCACGCATGCGTTTCCCGTAGCGCGCGGATCACCATTTCGGCAACATCCACCCCCATCAGCGCGGCCGGCACCAATCCGAAATAGGAAAGCGCCGAATACCGTCCCCCGATGTCGCGGAAGTTGAGGAAGGTCCTGCGGAAACCGCGCTTTTCGGCCACCGCCACCAACGGTGTTTCAGGATCGGTGATCGCCACAAAGTTTCCGCCCGCCTTTTCTCCTTTCATTTCTTTGACTCTGGCGTGGAAATACTCGCCAAAGGCCAGAGGTTCCGCTGTCGTTCCCGATTTACTCGCCACGATGAACAGCGTGTCCTTAATGGGCACGTCCCTTTCGATCCGGCGAATCGTCGCCGGATCGGTCGTATCAAGCACCGTCAGAGGCAGCCCCCGCCGCGATGGTTTCAATGTACGTTCGAACACAAGCGGGGCGAGGCTGCTACCGCCCATGCCCATATGCACTACGTGGCTGAAGCCGGCGGCTTGAACCTCCCTGACAAACTCATAAAGAACATCAAGGTTTTCCTCCATTTTCCCTGCCACATGCAACCAACCCAGTGAATTACGGATTTGTTCCTGAACCTTGGGATCGGCCTTCCACAAACCGGCATCCTTGTGCCACAGCTTGAAACAGAATTCCTGGTTATCGAGGTTGCCGAGCCGTTCGTCCATCATCGGCCGGTATTTGCCAAGACTGAGTTCCTGTCCGTCTATCGCGTTGAGGCGCACAGTGACACATCCTCTCTCAATGGTATCCTCCAGGGCGTCCGTGCTTGAACAACTGGGCTGCCTGATTGGAGGTTGCTCATTCCTTCTCTTCCTGCTTGTCGTTTTCCATTTCCGCCACCTTGTTCAGGCGGCGACGATGACGCTCGGCACCGCTGAATCGTGCGCCGAGAAATGTTTCGACCAGTTCCCAGGCCAGGGCCCGACCGACTACAAGGCCGCCCAGACAGATGACGTTCATGTCGTCGTCCTCAACCCCCTGGTGCGCCGAGAAATTTTCGTGAATCAAGCTTGCACGCACTCCCGGCACCTTGTTGGCGACGACGCACGCCCCCACGCCGCTACCGCAGATAGCCACACCGCGATCCACTTCCCGGCGGGCGACTGCACGAGCCAAGGGCACGACGAAATCCGGATAATCATCGTCCGACTTAGCCTGATGGTCACCATAATCGACCACTTCGTAGCCGGCCTCGCACAACATCCTGACCATTTGTTCCTTCAACTCAAACCCGCCGTGGTCACCGGCGATTCCGATACGTTTCGGCACCATTGGCAGCACTGTCAGGGACCCGGTCATCGTTCCTTCCTTCCTTTCTTCCTCCCAGCCAGGTCAGCGCCAGGATATAGCCGTTCTCGACCGTGCAGCATACTCGCGCATCACTACCAGACCGGGGGATCCACCGCGCCAAAACGGTCCACCCCGTTTACGCCTCTGCGGTCGGCAACATACCGATACCAGCCCTGCGTCACGCCCGGGAACTCGGCCTTGGTTTCTCCCGGGCCGAGGGGTACCTGTTTGACAACTGAGATCACTTAAGTATAACACATGCAGTCCGATCCCGCACATTGCCCAATGCAACAGGGTGCAAGCCAGAATTATGAACCGGCCTTGACAGGGAGGCCTCTTTATGCCAGTCTGAAAGCATGAAATACTTTCAGGCGGAGGCGAGGGCGTGTCATCGGACTTAAGAGAACTGGAAGGACGCAGGCTTC
>JAJYZD010000138.1 GCA_021800315.1 Bacillota bacterium
GGTAATAATAGTAAATAGCCGCACCCCTACGCTTGGATACAATAGTAGCCATTGGGTTCTTTCGCCTCCCGCATCGTGTATAACTACAGTTTCTATATGATGGCCTACAAATCCTTCTATATCAACAAAAAAAATCGTCATTCGGCCAAAAATATTTGCCACTACACTAACGAGGTAAAAAAAGGGCGCCACTGTAGGCTTCAGTCTACCCGGACGCCCTATTGGCGAAACGTCGGTCTGAGTGAAAGCAGCGCCCAAATGCGCTGTTTGCCGGGGGCTTACCGCATCAATTTGCCGATGGGACCGTCTTTCTTGATGATATCCTCGATCTGGACATAGGGAATGGCGAATTCGGGAATGCCGGCGTAGTGAGGTGTAAATTGAATTGCCTGGTAATAGGCGAACAGGGCCTTGCCGGTCAGGTAATACTCCTGGTCGCCGGTCACACCGGGGAAGGGAGCGATCAGGGGGATCTGGCGCTCGTTGATTTGTTTGACGATAATAGTGTCGATTACCGCCTTGTAGTCGCTGTCCGGCTTGAAGAGGTTGTAGAAGTAATATGCTTCCCCATTCTGCAGGTTTGGTGTTATGGATTTCTGTACATCCAGTCCGTTGGCGGCATGCCACTTGAAGGTGTATACATCCAAAACGACGCTCAGTATACCGTTCCTGTTGACGGCGATCTTGTACGTGCCGAAAATTTCCTCGTAAACATCGCACCCTTCCCCCGGCATCAGGTAAAAAACCTGTTCTTTAATCAGGTCGTTGATATGGGCCTCGACCAGGTAATTGTTTAACTTAACCTGGGGATATTTTACGTTCGTGCAGGGGTTTTGTATATGGATTTCCACTATCGTGGCCGTGATATCCCTGGACATGGCGCTCACTCCTTTTTTCCCGCATCCTGTTTATCATGTTATTCACGGCGGGGGAAAAGGTTCTACGGTGGTTTGAAGGATCAGTCACGGTTTGCGGAGCACGGCCCGGAAGCAATACAGGCCCTGGCAAGTTAGGGCGTCGTCGGGGAGGGCCAAGGACACTCCGCCCGCAAAGGAGAGGCCGAGAAAAGGAACCACGGTTTGCAGGTGTCTTAAGTTCAGGAGCGGGTAGTCGAAGGTCAGTACGAGCATACCGTCCTTGCGCAGGGTGCGGGCGAACTCCTTGAGCGCCGGGGTGATGTCCGCGGGCGGCATGTGTTCCAACACGGACAGGCAGTAGATCGTGTCAAATTTATTGTCTTCGTATGGCAACGCGGTCAGGGAGCCCCTGGCGTAGGAGATGCACTCGAAGTACCGGGCCGGGAGGTCTTGGGCGGGGCCGAAGTCTTGTGCCACGGCGGCCAGGATTTCGTCCGGGGACAGGATCCGCTCGTCGCGGTCGCAGGCGTGCACCTCGCGGCAATGGTCGGCCAGGTGGAACTTGAAGGGATGGGAAAGGCCGCAGCCGGCATCCAGGGCGACGTCGCCCGGGTCGCAGAACTTCCCCGCCCATTCGTATTCGTAGCCCCTGCTCCACCAGGCGGCGGGAAGCGGGAAGACCAGCCGGCCGGTTTGCGGGTCCGGGCGGCGGAAAAACCGGGATGCAAGCAGGTCGTCGCCGTGGAAGTCCGCCGCGGGGACCCAGGCCAGGAGATTCGGCTTCGGATCCAGAATGGAGAGATACTGGCCGGCGATGCCGTATGCTGCTTCGGGGTCCAGCTTCTGGTAGCGCCCGTACTTGGCCAGGCGGTCCTCCGGTCGCGCCCACCCGAGGTGTTGAACCCGTAAGCTGCTGCGGACCGTTTTCAGCCCGGCGATGTTGGCCGGGAAACGGCCGCAGTGCAAAGGGGTCTCTTTCCAGCGGTAGTCGAAACCGGGCAGGTACCTGACCATAAACGGCCGGTAGGAACGGTGGGCCTGCCAGTACCCGTCGTCCCGGTAGCGGGTGTCGTCCCACATGTCGTAGAGGCGGAAGGAGAATACGTCGACGTGGCGGTTCAAGGCCAGGGCCCGTAGCTCCGGGGCGGCTCCGTCCTCGAAGACCTCGTCGGCGTCCAGGATCAGTATCCATTCGGGGCCGGTGGAGGTTACCATGTCCCAGAGCTGTTTGCGCAGGACAACCTCGTTAGCGAAGGCCGGTGTCCGATTGCCGGCCAGGGTCAGGGGAACGTCCGCGAGAACCCGGCGGCACGTTTGCACGGTATCGTCATCGCTTCCGTCGTCGAGAATCACCGCGTTGTCGATATAACGGGCGGCGTTCCGGATGACCTTTTCCAGGTAGCGGCCGGCTTCGTTGCGCACCAGCATACCCAGGGTGATCCGGGGCTGCGGTACCCCGGAGGGTGTCCCTGTCCTTTCCGGCGGAAAGTTCGCTTCCTTGTAGGCCGCGAGCGCCGCCAGGTCCGATTCCCGGTAGATGTGGCAAGGGGGGTAATGGGTGTCGGCATAAAGCGCAAGGCCTGAGCTGACGGCCCGGATGCAGAAGTGGCGGTCTTCGCCGCCGTAGTCCAGGTTGTACACGGGGGCGAAGGACACACCCAGGGACAGGGCTTTGCGGCTGATCAGGGTGCAGGCGCCCAGCCCCCCTACCCTGTAGGTGCCGGGGGTGCGCAGCATGGTGAAGAAACGTTCTATGCGGGTCATCACCTCCTCCTCGGTGAGGTTCTCGCCGGGCGCCAGATCGTGGAGGCGGTACTGGCCGGCCACCCAGACCTGGGGCAGCGGGATCAGGTCCCGGTGCCACCTGGTCCAGAAAACCTCGGAGACGATGTCTTTCTCCAGGGACACCAGGTGCCGCAGGGTTTGCGGGTGGAGGACGAGGTCCGAATCGACCAGGAACACGAAGTCGGCGTTCCTCTCCCGGGCCAGTTGGAGGATAGTGTCCTTGTGGGCGGCGACTTTCCAGATCAGCCCTTCCCGCCAGTGGTGGGTTTCCTCGTCGCAGTCGTAGACGTCCGGCCCGTCGCCCCGGATGATGGTCACGCGGCCGGGGAATTGCCGCAGCAGTTCGCTTTCCGTATCGTGATCGTCGACAAAGGCGAATTCAACCTGCAGGTCCTCCGTGGTCAGGCGGGCCAGGGACCAGAGAAACTCTTTTAGAATGGCAGCCTTCTGCCGCACCGGGCTGCCGATCAGCACGCTCTTCATTTTTCATTCCCCCTGGTTATACCTCCGGCTCCCAGCCGGATAGCTTCACCATGTGCTTCTTCACCCCCGTTTGAAAACGGGGGTTTCAGGAAACCAAATATTCAACTACCCCCGACTAAAGTCGGGGGCTTGGCCCGGTGCCTCCAATTTCGACCGGCGATAAACCGGGGGAGGGTAGGACGGGCACAGTTGTCCGGCCGCCAGCTCCAGGCAGCCCGCGGCCAGCTTTGGGAGGAGCGGGGCCGGCAATCCGCGCCTGGCGCCTTCGGCTAAGACCTGCATTTGGGCCGCGCAGACCCGCAGGTATGCAAGCGCCATGGGGGACCGCACGGGTTCGCCCCCATCCGGCAGGACCGGCAAATCCGGGCCGGGGAGGTCGCCCTGGAGCACGGCCAGGAGGGCGCACACCAAGGCCAGAACCGGTTCCCCCGACCGGGCCAGCTGTCCGGCCAGGGACTTCTGGACGGCCGGGGAGGTGAACCGGGACAATTCCTCCCAGCCCGGACCGGGATGTCCCCGCCTTCTCATCCCCAGAATCTGCGTCAACGGGTAGAGATCCCCGGGAGCCTCCTGAAGCGCGGCCAGGTAAGCCTGCCCCGCCCCGGCGAAAAGCCCGGCCAGGTGGCAGGCGTCGCCCAAAAGACGCATCGCGAGGCCCCGCCCCACGCACCGGGCATCCCGGGCCGGGCGCAAGTCTTCCACGGCCTGGGCGTACCGCCCCTCTTCCAGTGCCAGGAGCCCTTGCAGGAGATGGAGGTCGGAATCAAGCGGCAGCATCGTCAGGCAGTTTTCCAGGTGGGACTTTAAGGCGCCGGTCCGGCCGGCGGTAAAGAAGGCCAGGCCCAGGGCGACCAGGGCGTCGTGGAAATAGCCTTCTCCTCCGTTCATGCGGGCCAGGGCGCCGGCCAGGCACGTGGCACCCCGCTCCGGGTCGCCCGCCTGCAAATGCTCGACAGCCAGGCTGTAGAGCAGGAAGGGATCCCCGGGACGATCGGTCAGCGCCCGGCCGATGATTTCGCTGTTGCGCCGGTGTTTGTCTTTGGCCGTAAGACGCGGGCCCAGGTAGCCGTAATGGTGGATGACCAGGCCGGAGCAGCGCAAAGTTCCGTTCGCGGTCCGGATGGCTCCCGCCACCTGTTCGTGGATGGCACCGGCAAAGCGGTAGCCGGGCCTGTTCCGGAACAGGCGGACGATATGGTCCGTGGCGTACCCTTCGTCCAGATAGTTGCGCACCTCCAGTAAATAACCTTCGACCTCCGGCGCGGCCAGGAGTTCCGACCACCGGTCCGCGCCTACCGCCGCCAGGACCTCGTCGGCGTCCAGCACCAGGATCCAGTCCCCGGCGGCCTGCAAAAGGGCGTAGTTGCGGGCAGCGGCGAAGTTGTTGTCCCACCTGTAGGAGAACATCCGGGCCCCGTATTCCAGCGCTATTTCCACCGTATGGTCCGTGGAACCGGTGTCCACCACGACGATTTCCCCGGCCAGGCCGCTTACGCTTTCCAGGCAGCGGGCCAGGCAGTCCTCCTCGTCGCGTACGATCAGGCACAGGCTGACGTTCATGGCAGGAGTCCTTGCGCCGCCCCGTATTTGCGCTCCAGCGTCAGGCGCGTGGCAAGACTCTCGCTCCGCAGGTGGGCGGCGTACGCCAGGCATCCTTCCGGGGTAAGGCGCAGGATAGCGGCCGCCTTTTCCGCCAGGCGGCCGTACCCGGCCCGCGAGCAGTTTTCCAGAACGGCCAGGAGGGTTGCGACCGCCGCTTTGAGGTCCATTTTCCCGGGCCGGCCGCAGGGCGAGCCGTCCCGGCACAGGGACACCAGGTTTAAGAGCGCCCGGGCCTCGCCCCGCCGGTGCCGCCACAGGGCCAGGACGCGCGCTTTGGCCGCCGCGTAATCCTCCAGGAGGATCAGGGCGACGACTTCGTCGGGGACCAGGTCCGGGTCGGCGATCCGCGGCAAAAGGGCTAAGGAATCCAAGGGCCGCCCGCCGTACACCCGGTACCGGAACAGGCGCCTCAAGAGGCCGGGGTCGGACAGGTCCGGGGCCTCTTCCAGGCAGGCCAGGGCGAGCCCTGCCTCACCGGCCGCGAAGAAGGAGTCTGCCGCGACGGACGTCGCGCCCGGGGTGACGAATTTTCCCCTGACGCAGGCGAACGCGGACCGGGGCCCCTCCCGGGCCAGGAGTAAGCCGAGCAGGTCCGCCAGCGGCCAGGCGGAGTCCGGACCCGCGGCCTGTTCGTAACATTTTTTCGCTTCCTCCATCCGGCCCAGTTTTTCGTAACAGTGGCCGAGATGCCAGAGGGCGAGAAAGCCTGACGTGCCGTTTTGGTGAGGGAATAGCGCCGGCGGCCGGCCGCAGTCCAGGGCGGCCGCAAACCACCGGGCGGCGGTTCCCCAGTCCCCTTGTTTCTCGAACAGGGTGCCGCCGTCGTAGAAGAGGTCCGCGTAAAACGGATAACGCAGGCTTTCCGCCAGGCAGACGCGGATGGCTTCCTGGATTTCCCCCAGGACTCTTAAACAGGTCAGCAGGTTGCGTACGGCCGGGGCCCGGAAGAGGATGTGGGCGTCGGAAAGCTGGCCGCAGGCCTCTTCGAAGTACGGGAGGGCCTTTTCGGCCCGGTCCAGCCCCAGCCACTCCACGCCGAGGTAATAGGCGAGAAACGGGTTGGACGGGTCCGCGGCGCGCGCCTGCCGGAGCAGGGCGAGGTTCCGGCCCCGTTTGCGGTTGCGTTCCCGGCCCGGGGACGCCCGGTGCCGGATCACCGGACCTTCCGCTATCGCCACGGCCTCCGAACGATCGATTATCACCTGCTCGTGAATGCGGCCCCGGTACAGGTAAGCTCCGTTGTTGCGGAAGAGCCGCAGCACCGGAAACGAAGTGTAGTCGGAACAGGCCGTATGGCTGTAGAGCGGCAGGAGGAAAGCCTCTTTCGGCCCGGCGTTCCCCACGAGGGACTTGAGGTCGCCGGTCGAGGGGTCGAGCCTCTCGTCGGCGTCCAGGGAGAGGATCCATTCGCTTGCGGCTTTGCCGATGGCGTAGTTGCGGGCGGCGGCGAAGTCGTCCCGCCAGGGGAAGCGGTAGACCCGGCCGGTGTACCTGCCGGCTGTTTCGACAGTCCGGTCGGTGGAACCGGTATCGACGATCACGATCTCGTCGACCGCGCCCCGGACGCTTTCCAGGCAGGCGGCCAGGTTGTCTTCCTCGTCGCGGACGATCATGACCAGGGCGATCGTCATGCCGGACCCCCCTCGAGCAGCGTCCGGAAGACCGGCACGTCCGGGTAAGCCCCGGCCGCCTCCCGCAGGACGTCGAGCCGCATCCGGTCGTAGATCCCGATCAGCCCCAGGTAATGACCCGGTTCGGCGGGGTCGGCGGCGATAGCCTTCCGGTACAGCCCGGCCGCCGCCGGGAAGTCGCCGAGGCTCGCCTTCACTTCCGCGAGTTGCGCGAGCGTTCCGGCATCCGCGGGATTGGCCTCCAGGAACAGGGAGAAGTACGTTTGGGCGTCGGCGGGGAACCCGTAGCGGAAGAACATTTGGCCCAAGGCGCGCCCGTTCTCCCGCCGATACTCGGGGGTCAGGCCGGCCAGCAGGGCATCCACCCGGTCCCGCGCTCCCAGGTCCAGGGCCCGTTGCGTGATATCCAGGAGGAGCGCGGTCCCCTCGTCGGCCAGGCTCACCCGCGGTCCCCGCCGCTTGTGCAGGGAGTCCCGCAATAGGCCCACGACCGCGCCGGTGTCCAGGGAAAGCCCCATGGCGAAAAGTTCGTCGACCAGGGGACGCATCTTGCGCGTATTGCCCTGCAGCCAGAAGCACAGCAGCTTGTTCAGCCTGGCCAGCGGGTGGATGTCCTGCCCGGGGGCGAAGCCGTCCAGGATCCGGAGCGCTTCCAGGAAACGCTTTTGCTGAAAGAGGCAGATCGCCTGCCAGAGCGTCACTTCTGGCTGGGGTTCCTGCTGGGCGGTGTAGCGGTCGATGTAGACCAGGGCCAGGCGGTAGGCCGATTGGCGGAAAAGGATCCGGGCCATGGACAGATGGGCCTGCGGGGTGCAGAAGTCGCAGATCCCTTCCAGGGCCAGCCCCGCGTTTTCCGGGTCCTCCCGGGGTTTGAGCAGGCGGACCAGGTTTTCCAGGGCGGGCATGAACGAAGGATTGTCCCGGAGACTCGCGATGTAGTATTGCAGGGCCTGGTCTTCGTTCCTGAACACCTCCCCCAGGCGGCCCAGGTAGAAATAGGAGCGGAAGCCGCGGAGGCCGAAAAAGGGGGCGTAATAGGGGGGCTGCCCGGGCAGCGAGACGGTCCTCAGGAAGTAATCGTGGGCCTCCCCGTACCTTTTTTCCTCGAAGGCGATTAAACCGGCGTAGTAGTGGAGGTCGGCGTAGTCGGGAAACAGCGAGAGCCCGAGCCGGATGGTTTCCATGGCCTCCCCGAACCCGCCGGCGGCAAAGTGGGCGAGGACGATGTAGCGAAGCAGCTTGGGCAGGTAAACGGTGTGGGGGTCGATGCCCCGCGCGGCGGCCGTCAGCTCGGCCGCCGCCTCCCGGTGTCTTTCGGCCCGGAACAGCTCCACCCCGTAATGGTAACGGAGCAGGCGGTTTTCCGGGTCGTTTGCCAGTTCCTGCCTGATAAGGCCCAGGTTCCGGGCTTTTTTGTCCTTGTCGTCGAGGTGGGAGTCCAGGTAGCCGTAGTGGATGATCTCCAGGTCCTGGGCTATCCGGTAGCCGGCCCCGGGGTTTTGGGCGAGGATAACGTCGACGATCTGTTCGTGGATGGCTCCGTGGAACCGGTATTCCCGGCGGTTGCGGAACAGGCGGAAGACCAGGTCGGGGGACGGCTCGATCCAGCCTTCGCCGCCCAGGTAGTTGACGATCTTGACGAAATAGCCTTCCACATCCACATCATCATCATCCGCGTCCACCAATCGGCGCAGCACTTCCCGGCCACCGGCGGCCAGTTCCTCGTCGGCGTCCAGAAAGAGGATCCACTCCCCGGTGGCCGGCTCCAGGGAAGCGTTGCGGGACTCGGCGAAGCTGCCGTTCCAGGGATGCCGGTACACCCTGGCCCCCGCTGCCACGGCCAGGGCGCAGGTGTCGTCCTGCGACCCGGTATCGACCACGATGATCTCGTCAACCGCGCCGGCCACGCTGGCCAGGCAGCGGCGGATGTTCTTTTCCTCGTCTTTCACGATCATGCACAAACTGATCTTGTTGTTCATAATGTCGGCGCTGTTCCTTTACTGTCCAGGTTTTGCTTTTCCCGTGGGGACAACCGGCGGCGGGACCCCGTAGAATTTTCTATCTTTATTGGTATTATACGTATTAAGAGGTGTATCGTTCCATTCCTGAAAAAATATCCTATAGGAGAACGGGCAACCGGGCTGTCTACCAGGTGCCCGGACCATCGGGCTTCCCGGGTATCACCGGCACCGGACTGTCCATCACCGTCCCGGCCGGTGGCCTGTCGGTCACGGGCACGGGTCTGCCGATCACCCCGACCACCGACGGTCTGCCGGTCAGCTGCACCGGGCTGTCCGTACGGACATTCCCGGGGACTTCCGACGTGTTGGAGCCACCCGTGGCCAACAACAGCAGTACGGCCGGCGGCCCCGATACGTCCTGCAGCGTTCCGGTCCAGCGGGAGTGGACGCTGGCCGTGGTGAACAATTTTGGATTTTTGAGGGGTTAGGGTTACATTGCCTCACTGGAAAGACTATCCTTTTAATGGATATCATGGCTGGTTTTCCAGGCGCCCACTGTCTCTCCCGGATTGGACAGATGGAAAAGAAGGAGTGTTACCATGCCCAACTACAAGGTCTTCCAAGATAATCCCGATCAGGCACGGATCAAGATCTACGGCAATCAGAACCTGGCTGTCAACACCGACACCTCCGGTAACCTGGGTATCACCAGCACCGGTCTGGCGATTACGCCGCCGGTCAGCGGTCTGTCGATTACGAGCGCGGGTCTGGCGGTCACGCCTCCGGCCAGCGGTCTGTCGATTACGAGCACGGGTCTGGCGATCACCCCGCCGGCCAGCGGCCTGCTGATAACCAGCACCGGTCTGGCCGTGCTGGCGTCGCTGGGGACTTCCGACGTGTCGGAGGCGCCCATAGCCAACAACAGCAGTACGGCCGGCGGCCCCGACACGGCTTACAACGTTCTGGCCCTGCGGGAGTGGACGCTGGCCGTGGTGAACAACTCGACCGCCGCCAACGCCCAGGCCCTGGCGAAACTGCAGATCAGTCCGGACGACGCCAACTGGCTGGACGAGGTCTCGTACGTGACCCTGAGCGTCGGGCAGGTCTACGGGTTGGTCTCCAGCACGTTCATGAAGTACGCCCGGGTCTACTACGCCGCCGTCAACTCGGCCAGCGCCATAACCCTGAACGTCTATTTCCAGGCCCAGACGTAAATCGGCTGCCGGGGGGCCCCGTTTTCCCGGGGCTTCCCCGGTTTT
>JAJYZD010000139.1 GCA_021800315.1 Bacillota bacterium
GACCGGCAACGCCGCTCTTTTGAGCCGGGCCCAGGGCGTGGGAAAGAAAACGGCCCAGCGCGTCATCATGGAGCTCAAGGATAAATTCGGGGTTGCGTCCGTACCGGAGAACGGTGCCGTGTCCGGAGCGGGGCCATTGGGGGACGCCCTCGGCGCGCTGACGGCGCTCGGCTACAACCAGGCGGAGGCGGGGCAGTTCGCCGCCGCGGCGCTCCGGGAACTAGGCGAAGGCGCTTCGGTGGAGGATATCCTGCGCACGGCTCTCCGGTTGATGCCCGGTGCGCGCTAAAGCGGTCGGGGGTGAGAGGACATGGATTTGAGGCTGGTTTCCCCGGAGGCGGCGGAAAACGAGGCGGAACTCAGTTTACGCCCGCGCTGGCTGCGGGAATACATCGGGCAGGGCAAGGCCAAGGAGACGCTCTCGGTCTTCATCGAGGCCGCCCGGGCCAGGGGTGAGTCGCTGGACCACGTCCTTCTCTTCGGTCCGCCCGGTCTGGGCAAGACCACCCTGGCCAACATCATCGCCACCGAGATGGGCGTCGGGATCAGGGTGACTTCCGGGCCGGCGATAGAGCGGGCCGGCGATCTGGCCGCCATTTTGACCAACCTGGCTTCCGGCGACGTCCTGTTCATCGACGAAGTCCATCGTTTGAGCCGCATGGTGGAAGAGATCCTTTACCCGGCCATGGAGGACTTCGCCCTGGACATTATCATCGGCAAGGGACCGGCGGCGCGTTCCATCCGGCTGGACCTGCCCCGCTTCACCCTGATCGGGGCCACCACCCGGGCGGGGCTTTTGACGGCGCCGCTGAGGGACCGCTTCGGCGTCATCAGCCGGCTGGAGTTTTACCAGACCGGGGAACTGGAACAAATTCTGCTGCGGGCGGCCGATATCCTCAGGATCGAGCTGGACCGGGAAGGGGCGGGGGAGATTGCCGCCCGCTCCCGGGGCACGCCCCGGGTGGCCAACCGCCTCCTGAAGCGGGTGCGCGACTACGCCCAGGTGCGGGCCGCCGGACTGGTGGACCTGGATGTCGCCAGGGAGGCCCTGGACTTTCTGCAGGTCGATCCCCTGGGGCTGGACGCCGGCGACCGCCGCATCCTTTCCACCATCATCGAGAAGTTCGGCGGCGGACCGGTCGGGCTGGAGACGCTGGCCGCCTCCACCGGGGAGGCGCCGGATGCCCTCGAGGACGTTTTCGAGCCCTTCCTGCTGCAACTGGGCCTTCTGGCCCGTACCCCGCGGGGCAGGGTGGCACTGGAAGCGGCCTACCGTCATTTGAACTGCCTCCATCTGGCGCCCCGCCAGGTGACGTTGGAAGGGGGATGAGGACTATGCGCGTCCTCCTGCACGTCTGCTGCGCGCCTTGTTCCATCCACCCGCTCTCCCGTCTGCGGGCGGATGGCCACCAGGTATCCGGCTACTTTTACAACCCCAACATTCATCCCTACACCGAACACAAAAAGAGGCTGACCGCCCTGCGCGAGTATGCCGCGGCCGAGGATTGGCCCCTGATCGGCGCCGGGGATTACGCCCTGGAGGAGTTCCTGCGCGCGACGGTCTACCGGGAAAAGGACCGCTGCCGCTTCTGCTACGGTATGCGGCTGGAAGCCGCGGCCCGGGTGGCCAGGCACGGCCGCTTCGACGCCTTTTCCACCACGCTTTTGGCCAGCCCCTACCAAAAACACGACTTGGTGCGGGAAACAGGCATCGCCGCGGGGGAGGCCGCCGGCATACCGTTTCTCTACCTGGATTTCCGGCCGGGCTACCGGGAAGGCTACGCCCGGGCCCGGGAACTGGGTTTGTACCGGCAGGCGTACTGCGGGTGCATTTACAGCGAAAAGGAACGTTACCACAAGGAACCGCGGAAAAGCCAGTAAAATCAAGGCCGGACGGGTACAGTATATATTCTGGAAATCCAAAAGAGTCCAGAAGAAGCTTAGTAAAATCAAGGGTTCTATGAGTGGTCCGTGCGTATCGGTGCGCAAGGTGAATGGCGCGCAAGGCCTGCCTTGAACGCACGCTTGGAGGTGGTGCAGGTTGATAGAGAAGGCCATGCTGGAGTTGATCTACGAGGCGGCCAGCATTCAAAGGTGGAACGATCACGTCCGACCGGGCAGTGGGTTTACGGAACTGGACAAGCAGGCTCACAAGATCGTATTCGCCTACGTAATCGGAAAATTCGAGGAAGCCGACAGACGGACCCATATTAATTGGAAGGGTCTGGTCGAAGGCGGCATCTTTGAATTTTTCCACCGGGTCGTCCTTACCGACATCAAACCGGCTGTCTTTCACAGGCTCATGGAGGAAAAGGGCAGGCAACTCAACCGCTGGGTGCTGGACAAGGTGGAGGGGACGATCAGGGGAATCGAGGGCGGTTTCTCCGGCAATTTCGAGCGGTATCTCTTCGACCCCGACTATGGTCTCCTGGAGAAGAGGATCCTGAGAGCGGCACACTACCTGGCCACCAAGTGGGAGTTCGGGATCATTTACCGGTTGAACGAGGGCATCTACGGACTCGATGAAACCAGGACAGGTATTACCAACGAGATTGAGGATCACATGGATCTGGCCGGTGTCCAAAAGATAGAAATGGGCAAGAAAACCCGGAACTTCCTGGACCTCGTCGGGCAGTTGAGGTTCCAGAAGCGGTGGGCGCAGTCGCCCCGGATTCCCGAGACTTCCGTCATGGGCCACATGCTGGTGGTGGCGATACTGTCCTATCTGTGTTCGTTGGAGATAGATGCCTGCGACCAGAGGATCGTCAACAATTTCTTTGCCGGTCTCTACCACGATCTCCCGGAGGTGTTGACCCGGGATATCGTTTCGCCGGTCAAAAAATCCATCGCGGGCCTGGAGGAACTGATCAAGGAAATCGAGAACAGACAGGTCGAGGAGCGGCTGTTTCCGCTGATCCCCTCCGCCTGGCGCGGGGAGATCAGGTATTTCACGGAGGACGAGTTCTCCAGCAAGGTTATCCTGGACGACGGGGTTCACATTGTCAGTTCGGCCGATATAGGCCGGATGTACAATATGGACTGTTACCATCCCCTGGACGGCGAGTTGATCAGGGCCTGCGACCATCTGGCGGCCTTTCTGGAGGCGTCGCTGTCCATCGAGTACGGGATCAAAACACGGCACCTCGAGGACGGCCGGAGATCCTTCAGCGAAGCGTACCGGACCAAAACAGTCGCCGGCATCGACTTCGGGAGGCTCTTCGGCTATTACGACCGGTCATGAAGCCGCCCTGATCCGGCCGGCGGAAGGATTTCACACCGGTGGCGGAAAAATAAAAAGCCCGGCTTGCGCCGGGCTTTCGCTGTCCCGGGTCAGGATTGGACGGTTCCGCCGGAGGCCGAAGTCGTGCTGTTGAAACGCTGCTCCAGGCGCTGGATAATCTTGTTGGCCTGGTCCTGGGTCAGTTTCCCGGCCGCTGCGGCCTGGTTGACAGCCTGTTCCTGCAGGGTCAGGACCTTCTGCCGGAACTGCTGCATGGTCATTCCCTGGGCGGTCACGATCTGCTGAATGGTTTTCCCGGACTGCAGGTCGGTTTTGATCTGGGCGGGGGTCAAACCGAGGGCGCCCGCGATCACGTTTTTACCGCCGAACCAGAAACCGCGGCCCCTGCCCCTACCCAGTCCCAAGGGGAAGAAAGCGGGCCGGGAGGCGTCTTCCCCGGATGCTTGAACTCAGCCGGAGATTTTGCTAATGGCCGGGTGAGTGAAGGTTTTTCACCGCCGCTGTGTAAAATTAGCCGGAGGACGGTTAGTTTGGGGAAAGGATGTTTTGCCATGGATGACAGAGACAGGGAGAAGATTCTCAGGATCATCGAACAGCGCCAGTGGGCCCACACTGTTCTTCTCGCCAAGAAATCCGCAGCTTATCATGCGTTCCTTGGCTTGGAGAAGAGCACCTTTGTCGACAGAAAGCTTTCAAAGAAGCATAAGGAACTGATAGCCCTGGGTATATCCGTAGTCAAAAATTGTGAATCATGCATGGAGTGGCACTTGAAGCAGGCCCTGGATGACGGGGCATCCGAGGATGAGATCATCGAGGCGGTTGAAGTCGGTATCGAAATGGGGGGAGGGCCGGCCACGGTCTCAGCCAGGTTTGCCCTGAAAGTCCTGGAGTTTTACCGGAGTCCGGCAGGAGGGCATCCGCCGGTCGCGAACGAAGATGCTGCCCGGACTGGACTTGGCCAAGCGTTTCAGTTGGACGGCCGTTTCCGAAATGGAATTCAGGCGGTCGGTCCCCCGGCGGGCGTCGCCTCCATGGCACCGGCGCCGCTTACGTCGAAATAAAGGGCTAGCACGGACAACCGCCTTTCCCGGCAGGCTTCGATCAGGATCGCCAGGGAGCCGTCCCCTGCCAGACCAAGGCCGTAGCCATCTTCTTCTCCGGAGGAATGAACAGCGCTGGAGCCCTTCACCCGGCCCGGGACGTTTTCGGAACCCTTACCCATAAGCATGCTCCCACTTGCCGTTTGAACCAGTATAGAACATCTGTTTTACGCCAGGGTTATGTGGCGGTGAAATTTCTGTTAACCTTAAGGCGTGTTCACTGGAATAGATATTTTTCTTCACCAGACCGTCGGGCCAGGCGGGGCCGTACAGCGGGAGTCCGGGAAAGGGGTTCCCCCAGGCGAAAACCTTGCGGCTTTAAGGATATCGTGATAGACTGCATTAGTGGCCGTGCCGAAGGGGGATTGACATGCCTGACCTCGCGTCACTGGGTAAGGCCCTTTTTCTGGCGGGAGCCGCTTTGGCCGCCCTGGGCCTTCTTCTCTGGCTGGGGGTTCCGGGCCTGGGCCGCCTTCCCGGGGATGTTTACGTACGGCGGGGTAATTTCTCCCTGTACTTTCCACTGGCGACTTCCGTGCTGTTGAGCATCGTCCTGACCCTGGTGCTCAACCTGTTTCTGCGCCGCCGTTAGACCGGGGAGCGTATTTTGCCTGTGGGGGAATTTTTTTTTGCGGGTTGCCGATTTCGATTATGATCTTCCCGTCTCCCTGATCGCCCAGGAGCCGCTGGCCGAGCGGGACCGTTCCCGCCTCCTGGTTCTGCACCGCGGAAGCGGCGCACTGGAGCACCGCTCATTCCCCGATCTGCTGGACTACCTGCGGCCGGGCGACGCCCTGGTGCTCAACGACACCAGGGTGCTGCCGGCCCGGCTTTCCGGACGGCGGCCGGGGGGCGGCCGGGTGGAGGTGCTGCTGTTGCACCCGGCGGGGGATGGAGCATGGGAGGGCTTGGTGCGTCCCGGCCGGAAGGTGCCGCCGGGAACCGTCCTGACATTCGGCGAGGGGGTCATGGAAGCGCGGGTGATGGAGAAAACCGCTTCCGGAGGGCGGGTCCTGGCTTTTTCGTGCCGGGGGGACTTTGGGGAGTGCCTGAACACCCTGGGCCGGACACCGTTGCCGCCGTACATAAAAAAACCGCTGACCGATGCCTCCCGCTACCAGACCGTCTATGCCCGGGAGCCCGGGTCGGCGGCCGCCCCCACCGCCGGCCTGCATTTCACGCCGTCCTTGTTGGCCCGGATCGAAGGGCGCGGGGTGGCGGTGGTTAAAGTCCTGCTCCACGTCGGGCTGGATACTTTCCGTCCCGTGCGGGAGGAAGAGGTGGAGGACCACCTGATCCACACGGAGTATTACGCGGTGGACGAGACATCTTCCGCCACCCTGCGGCGGGTGGCGGAAGGGGGAGGCCGCATCGTGGCGGTGGGTACGACCGTGGTACGCTGCCTGGAGAGCGCGGCCGACGATCACGGCGAGGTGCGGGCGGGGGAAGGCCGGACCGGCATCTTCATTTACCCGGGTTACCGTTTTCGCGTGGTGGACAGCCTGCTCACCAATTTCCACCTGCCCCGCTCCACGCTGCTCATGCTGGTCAGCGCCCTGGCGGGACGGGAGCGGGTGCTCGCGGCCTACCGGGAAGCGGTGGCCCAAGGTTACCGTTTTTTCAGCTTCGGGGATGCCATGTTGATCGTTTAGCGGGGGACTGGTCGCACGATGGGTTTGGAGTTCACCTTGTTGAAAGAGGATCCTGTGACCGGCGCCCGGCTGGGCCGGGTGACCACCCCGCACGGGGTGGTCGAGACCCCGGCCTTTATGCCGGTGGGAACCCGGGCCACGGTCAAGACTCTGTCGCCGGAAGAGGTGGCGGCGGTGGGTGCCCGGATCATCCTGGCCAACACGTACCACCTTTACCTGCGTCCCGGGCATGAGTTGATCAGGGAAGCGGGCGGCCTGCACCGCTTCATGAACTGGTCCGGTCCCATCCTGACCGACAGCGGCGGCTTCCAGGTCTTCAGCCTGGGCCACCTGTGCCGGGTTAGCGAAGACGGCGTGCTGTTCCGGTCCCATTTGGACGGGTCCGAGCACTTCTTCACGCCGGCGCTGGTTTCGGCCATCCAGGAGGCCCTGGGTTCGGATATCGCCATGGTTCTGGACGAATGCCCGCCCTATCCGGTGGAGGAAGAACGGCTGCGGCGGGCGGTGGAACGTACGACCCGCTGGGCGCAGGACTTCCTGGCCGCCCACCGGCGGCAGGACCAGGCCGTTTTCGCCATTGTGCAGGGCGGGGTGGTCCGCGGCTTACGGGAGCATAGTGCCCGGTCGCTGGTAAGCCTGCCTTTTTCCGGGTATGCTATCGGGGGACTCTCCGTCGGGGAGCCCAAAGAACTCATGTACGCCACCCTTGAATACACCGTGCCGTGGCTGCCGGCCCGGAAGCCGCGTTACCTGATGGGGGTGGGGTCGCCGGACTGCCTGGTGGAGGGAGTGAAGCGCGGGGTGGACTTGTTCGATTGCGTGCTGCCCACGCGAATGGCCCGCAACGGAACCGTCTTCACGCGCCAGGGGCGTCTTACGGTACGGGACGCGCCCTACGCCCGTGATTTCGGCCCCCTGGAGGAAGGATGCACCTGCTACGCCTGCCGCTGTTTCAGCCGGGCCTACATCCGGCACCTGATCAAGGCGGGGGAGGTGCTGGGCATTCGTCTGACCACCATCCACAACCTTCATCACCTGCTGCAGTTGATGGAGGAGATGCGCCAAGCGCTGGCCGGGGGCCGGTTTTCCGCTTTTGTGGAATCTTTGGGGGCGGATTACTGTTCCCGGTAGGCCGACGTATATTTCTCGCCGGAGAAGCAGGGGATTTGCCGGAGGCCGAGAATAGGTATATGATGCAGGAAGGAGGAAGAAGTAGATGTCGACCAAGTGGCGTCTTGCCGTTATTGTTCCGGGTGCACTGGTTTTGACCCTTTCCGCCGCGGGAGTCGCTTTTGCCGCGCCGGCCCAGGCATCCGGCTTGTTCGGGTTGAGCCAGCAGAGTGCGTCCATAGTTTATATCATCGTTCTGTTTGCCATATTGTATTTTCTGATGATCAGGCCCCAGCAGAGCCGTCAGAAGAAGCATCAGGAGATGGTGCGCAAACTGAGCGTCAACGATGAGATCATCACCATCGGCGGAATTTACGGCACGGTGGTCAAGCTAAAGGAAAAGAGCGTGATCGTCCGGGTAGCCGACAACGTCCGGATGGAATTTACCAAGTCGGCTGTTTCCCAGATCACGGGCAGCAAGGAACCGGAAAAGGAATAGAGGTTTAAAGAGCGTCCGGTCAGGAAGAGTAGGCTTTCTGTCTACTCTTTTTCTCCGCCACGGACCGTGGTAACGGAGGAGAACCGGTCATCGGCCGGTCCGGAGCCGGGAGGCGGACACCTCCCCGCGCAACCGGGATTGCGCCGCCTTGGATATCGACGACCGGGTCGATTACGCCGGGGCTATGCATCATTCAGCCGGAGGTAACCCGGCCGGATGGTAACCATGGATGGGGCCATCGCTTAAATATCGGTCCGGTTATGGAATATTTCGAGGTTTTTTTAACAAAATGATGCTATGCCGCAAGCGGCGACCTTTTTGCAATGCGCATGCGGGCCCGTGGGAAACGGGTCCAGGCTTCTACAGGCGTCGAAAGGGGATAGAGGGCCGATGGATTTGAGCCGGATTCTTCGCATGCTGGTGACGATGATCCTGGTGGCGGTCGCCGTGGTGGTCGTTTTTGTCCCGGTGGCCAGTTGGTCCGGGCTGCCGGTGATCAAGAACATACCGCTGGGGCTGGACCTGCGGGGGGGCGTGTACGTCGTCCTGCAAGCCGTGGGTACTCCGGAGGCGCCGGTAACGGCCGACTCGGTCAAACGGGCCGATGCCATCATCGCCAACCGGGTCAACCAGTTGGGCGTATCGGAACCGATCATTCAAACCCAGGGCAGCAACCGGATCGTGGTCGAGTTGGCCGGGGTCAAAAATCCCGACCAGGTGGTCACCACCCTGATCAAACCGGCTTTCCTGGAATTTAAGAACGCGGCCGGACAGGTCATCCTTACCGGCGGCGACCTCCAGAACGCCCAGGAAAGCACGGGGCCCGGCGGGCAGCCCGAGGTGGACCTCACCCTGACGGCGGCCGGGACCCAAAAATTCGCCGCGGCGACCAAGGCGGCGGTGGCGGTTACCCCGCACCAGAGCATCGCCATCTTACTGGACGGCAAGCAGTTGACCAACCCCCAGGTCCGGACGGAGATCAATAACGGGCATGCTGCCATTACCGGTATCGGCTCCCTGAAGGAGGCCCATAACCTGGCTGTCTTGCTGCGCTCCGGCGCCCTGCCCGTGAAGTTGAGCGTCCTGGAGAAGATGACCGTAGGGCCCACCCTGGGAGCGGATTCGCTCAGGCGGTCCATCCGGGCCGGTATCGTGGGCTTGATCGCCGTGTTCCTCTTCATGCTCCTGTACTACCGCATGCCGGGGCTGGTGGCCGATTTCGCGCTGATCATCTACACCCTGATCATGGTGGCCATCTTCGCCGCCGTTCCGGTGACCCTGACCCTGCCGGACATCGCCGGCTTCCTCTTGTCGGTGGGTATCGCGGTGGACGCCAACGTTATCATCTTCGAGCGCTTCCGTGAGGAACTGCGCTCGGGGCGAACCGTGCGCGCGGCCATCGATGCCGGTTTCAAACGCGGCTTCACGGCCGTGTTCGACTCCAACGCCACCACCCTGATCGTGGCGGCCGTCCTGTACTATTTCGGCACCGGCGAAGTCAAGGGCTTCGCCCTGACTCTGGGGCTGGGCATCCTGGTCAGCCTCTTCACCGCGGTGGTGATCACGCGCTGGCTTTTGCACCTGGTGGCGGAGGCCGGACTGGTCAAAAACAGCAAGCTGTTCTTCGGCATATAGGGGGGTCGGGATAACATGGGTTTCAACTTGATCCGGGCGCGGCGCTACTGGTACGCCCTGTCCCTGCTGGTGATCATTCCGGGGGTGATTTCCCTTTTCCTGCACGGCCTCAACCTGGGCATCGAGTTTACCGGAGGCAACGTCTTGCAGGCAACCTTAGGGAAACCGGCTTCCGTGCAGGAGGTCCGGAATGTCCTGGGGGCCCAGGGGATTGCGGGCCTGGCCGCCAATTCCCAGATCCAGCAGTCCGGCGCCACCGGCTTCCTCATCCGGATGCCGGTCCTGA
>JAJYZD010000140.1 GCA_021800315.1 Bacillota bacterium
AATACATCAAGGGTCTGTACCTTAAGGGTTTTTTAGCCGTCGTGCTGACATACATCGGTATCGGTTACGTGTTTGGCGCAGTTATCCAGCACGCCACCGGGATTAAGATTATCTAGAGCATGTTAAGTGGTTTTCAATGGCAACTACAAGGTCCGTGAAAACATATCAACAGGGGGTTCTAAGCGTATGGTGACAATCAAAGTTTATTCCAATAATCCTTCCGGAAAAACCTGAACGCACCTGATCAACCTGACCGGTGCGGTTAGGGATGCGTTTGCGCCAGATGTGCAGGTAGAGATCATTTACAAGGGAGACCTGCCCGGTATGCCAGCACCACCGGATATAGCCGTGAATGATACCCTGCTGGGCAAGAATGTTACCGCCGGGCAACTGGAGAAAATTCTTATGCAGCTATTGCCGGAATAGACCAAAATTAAGGATTGCATGCCAACAGGGAACAGGACAACTGTGGGGAGGGGAACGGCCGGTCGGAATGAAGGTTCGGGAGTAAGTCCGGGTATCCAGCTCACCGCGGCTCACCCGCAGAATCAAGGACTCCCCGGTTTTCCGGGGTTTTTCCGTCCGGCCGCCCGGTTGACTTCCCGGGTCCGGTCTGGTACGCTGGAGGTATGTTCGGGACGGGCGATTGCAAGTAGCAAAGAACTTGCGTGCGGGCGTGGCGGAATGGCAGACGCGCCGGACTTAGGATCCGGTGGGTAACACCGTGTGGGTTCAACTCCCACCGCCCGCACCAGTAGGATTGACAAGGGTTTTCAGGGGCGCCTGGTGGAAGACGATTTGCGCTCGTCTTCTACCGCAATTCTATCGGTGCCCATCGGAGGTACATGAGTTTGCCGTCGACCTTTTCGACAGCTTTTTTTGTCTGCTAAACGTTGGGTGATTGTAGTGGATCGATGTCCGGGGGCTCGTGTGACCCGCCTGCTTCATAATGCTTGAGCGCGGGCCTACATAGAGAGCGCACTAAAGTTACAGGTCAGCTTTTAATAGGATGATTTGGTTTGTCGTGTCTTTTAAGCCTTTTATTGTCATTTATCGAAGGTCTCAGCCCGTAAATGGCCTATTGACAACCCCGCCCGGATCGGTTAAAGTTTAAGAATGGAAATGGCTTCCGGCCCTCCGCCGGGGGTCCCCGAAAACTGAATAAGCGGCAAGTGTCCTTGCCAGGGCAAGGGCTTAAATGGGAAGTGCAGTCAAGCTGACGCGGTCCCGCCACTGTGAAGGGGAGTCCGTCCACACATGGTCACTGGGATAACCGGGAAGACGTGGAACGGGTAATGATCCTAAGCCAGGAGACCTGCTTGTCGCCGTCACCGCCAGACCTACGGAGAATGGGGAGGTGATCTTGGCTGTGGTACGCCTTTTTCTGGTTGGCTACGGTTAGGCTCCCTGACGTAAGAGGGAGCCTTTTTACGTTCCGGGTATCCGGGCGTGGTCGGAAACGACCGCGGCCGCCGGTTGGTTGGATTTTATTCACCTGCGAAAGGGGATGTCCGGTTTGTCCGAATTAACCGCCGCCGGCGCCAGGCTGGAGCGCGGCAAGGTTGGTCTGGTCTACGGGGTCTGGCTGCTGTTCAGCGTGATCGTCTGGTCGTGTTTCGTCTACGTCACCAAACAGGTTCCCTCCCTTCTACCCTGGGGCTTACTGGCGTTTGTCTTCGGCCTCAGACATGCCGCCGACGCCGACCACATCGCGGCCATCGACAACACCACCAGAAAACTGATCAACGACGGCGGGCGGCCGGTGGGCGTAGGATTCTTTTTTTCTGTCGGTCACGCCACGGTTGTGGTGCTGATGGCGGTCGGGCTGGCCATCACTGCTAAGTTTGTCAGCAACAACATGCATATCTTTGACAAGCTTAACACCTTCAGTACCGCGATTTCCGCCTTTTTCCTGTATCTTATAGCCTTACTTAACATAGTTATACTCACCGGCGTCTACGATGCGTTCAAAGCGATCAAGAACGGCGTAGTCAGTGGCGATAAGGACATCGAGGATCTTCTGGCTAAAAGGGGCTTGATGAACCGGATATTCGGCCGGCTGTTCACCCTTATCACCAGAAGCTGGCAGATGCTTTTTGTCGGCTTTCTCTTCGGTCTGGGGTTCGACACCCTGAGTGAGGTCACCCTCCTGGGGATAGCCGCGGGCCTGGCAGCTAAAGGGATGCCGCTCATTCACATCCTTATCCTGCCCCTTCTCTTTGCTTCGGGAATGACCCTTATCGACACATCTGACGGCGTGCTGATGCTGTACGCATATAATTGGGCGTTTATGAAGCCGATCAGAAAGATATACTACAATCTGACCATTACAAGTATCTCTGTGTTTGTGGCTATAGCCATAGGTACAGTAGAGACAATGCAGGTGGTAGCAACTGAATTAAACCTGAACACCTCATTTTGGAATTACTTGCAAACTATGAGTTTTTCCGACTTGGGCTATGTGATAATCTCAATAATGGTGATCAGTTGGATTTCTGCGATTGCGATTTATAAGATCAGGCAATATGACACCAAATTCGATAGCATAGAACTCACTGGCAAATAACGCGCGCATGGTCGGCGGTCAGGTCTGACGGACGAAACTTTGAGGCTTTACCTGGCGGGTTTTTCGGGTAGGTTGCCAGAAAACTTTCTCCCGAAAGGGGCTGAACAAAAGTTTGCGGATGTGAGAGGATTAATCTGGTTCACCATGGGATGATGAGGGCTGCATTAGTGGAAAATCCCGTAGCGTCAGAATTCACTTGTCGCCGGAAGGCTTGAAATAGCTGGGTTGCAGGGTTGGCAAATAGTGGGGTTGCCCGTTATAGGGTGGGTGGCCCCCATTTTTTGCCCAAACCAGACCTGGAGGGCTTGACTTGGTGTCCCGATGTGTCATAATTAGTATATGATGATTACTAGCTAGTTATGATAAGGGGTGGTGTCGACCATTGGATGGTGGTACCAGGGAGCGGCTGGTTTATTTCAGAGAAATCCGGTCCTTGACATGAGGGATCTGCTTCATGCTTTTCCAGGGCGGTCTGAGCGCAGCATCATCCGGGACTTGGTCTCTATCGGATATCTCGCCAGCTACAACCACGCAGGCCGCTTTTACACTCTGACAGGGACGCCCCGGTTCGATGACGATGGATTATGGCAGCATCAGGGCATCCTTTTCTCTCGCCACGGAACTTGCAAAGCCACCGTGCGGCATCTGGTTCGACCGTCCGACACTGGCCCGACACATCCAGAATTGCAGAAACGTCTCCACGTGCGGGTTTATAACACCGTGCCTGACCTTGTGCGCAACATCGAAATCAGCCGGGAGGAGATCGACAGACTATATTTGTATGTACATGTTGATCCGGAGGTACGAATGAACCAGTTTGCCAAACGGCGCCAACAAATGGCGGACCGTCCGCCGGCTCCACCCCAGGGCCCTGTCAGGTAAGCGAAGTGCTCCTGAATGTCGTGCGTTTTGAAGAACGTCAGCCCGATGAGGTGTTCAGTCGCCTTTTTGGGGCTCGATTTTCATATTAATGCAATGCCAAAACCATCTTACCCTATTACTATTTTGTAGCTCGGGGGAGAGGGGTGCGAAAGCCGGGTATATGGTACAAGTACGATTGTCGAAATAATTGTGGAAAGGTTTGTGGCCACCCCTAGTAGTGTATGTCAATAACTGTTAATGTAGTCGTGACTGTTACGTACCTCCTTTTAGCTATGTAGGCAGGGAACGACTGGAGTAGGAAAGGAGAATTTTTGTTTTCCCGTCGTCAGGTGTGACCTCCAGCCGGACGGGTGTTGGATTGGGCTTTTGGGATTGGATAAGGGGGCTCGGGAGGATGACTACCAAAAGGTTTGCCAAGTGCGAGAGGCCGGATTGTGGTGGCTTTGCCCGGCTGGATTGCCAGTTGTTCGACATCCTCCAATACATCCAGCGAGGGGGAAAATATCATTGCCAAAAGTGTGCTTCCGAGATTTGTGTCAGGTTGGAATTTCCCGCCGGAAAGGGCCTTGAGCCGGGTATATTCAAGGTGATAAACGTATTCCTGCCGTCACGACGGCCTTCGTGGACCGACCCCGGGTCCGGAAACCTGGTAGAGTTTTACCTTTTCCTCGTCATACTCGAATCCAATGGGAATATGATCAGTTGGCTACCCTACTGGTACATTGAATATAACGGCAACCGGAGCCTCGTGGCCAGAAAAGGTTGGTCGCCGGAGGTGGACGGGGGGCTGATGGAGAGTCTCACGGCCCTGGCGAGGGCAAAGGTTTACCTGAGCTTCGATGCCCCGGGATTAAGGAGATGCCCCGTAAAAAATGTTCAGCGCGCTATGCCGTACAGCAAGATCGTCCATTTGGTCAGGATGTAGCAGTGTATCCTCGAGGGAGACGGCCATGAGCCTATTATTCCCCCCGTTCCCGTCCCGCCAGCATCTCCATGAGACCCGGGCCTATGGAAGCGGCGTATTGCTGGTAGAGGGGAGCCAGGTCCGTTTCCCATTCCTTTTTCTCGGCCGGGGTCTGGTAGTGGATATTCATCAGGCGGCCCAGTTTCTTCAGATCGTCGTCGTTCATGGTCGTGGCCTGATGCCTTTCCCACATCGTCACTCCGTCCATGGTCTGTTCGATGATCAGCCGGGTGTCCGGGGGCAGGGAACGCCAGAAGGAGGCGTTGACCAGGACGGCGTAGCCCAGGTAGCCGTGGTTGGAAACCGTCATGTATTTCTGGACCTGGTAGAACTTCTGGGAATAGATGTTGGAGGCGGTATTTTCCTCGCCGTCCACCTGGAAGGTCTGCAGGTCCGAGTAGAGGCCGGAGAAGTCGCCCGGAACCGGTTCCGCTCCCAAGGTTTCGAACTGGGCCTGCAAGACCTGGTTGTTGATCATGGTCCGCATCCGCAGTCCGTCAAAATCCCGCGGATGAACAAGGGGCCGCTGGGAGTTGGTCATCTCTTTGAAACCGCCGTCCCAGAAGGCCAGGACCTTGAAATCGGGGCCCACGGAGGCGAACAGCCGCCGGCCGATGGGGCCGTCCATGACGTTGTTCACGTCCTCCTGGCTGGAAAAGGCGTAGGGGAGGTCCAGCAGTTGCCAGGACGGAGACAGTCCGGCAAGGTTGGAGGTGGCCGGCGCGATCATCTGGACCTTGTTTTCCCGCAAGGCCTGTAATTCCTGGTCGTCGTCGTACAGGGTGGCCTTGGGAAAGACCTCCACCTCAACCCGGCCGTCCGTGCGTTCGTTGATCAGGTCGGCAAAGCGCTGGGCGGCCAGGCCCTCGGGGGTATCTTCGGCCACCACGTAGGAGAAGCGGATGATGATCTCCTGGTGGGGGTCTATCTGTTCCGAGTCCCAGACCCGCGATCCGCAGGCGGTCACCAGGAGGCCGACCAGGGTCAGGGCCGCGGCCAGCCATATGGTTTTCTTTCTCAAGACACGATTCCCCCCGGGTATTTGAACTTTACACGCGATAACGGTTGACGGGGCGTCCCACCGACCCGTACCGCATTTCCAGCTTCACCTGGCCCGATTTCTCCAGGTAATCCAGGTAGCGCCGGGCGGTTACGCGGGCCAGGCCGGTGGCCTGGGCCACCTCCTCGGCGGAAAGGGGCCGGTTCTGCTTGATCAGGTAGAGCATGACCTGTTTTAAGGTAACCTCGTGCAGGCCCTTGGGCAGTTCTTCCCCGGGCAGCCTGGCTTTGTTGAGGGCCAACTGGTCCAGCGCGTCCTGGCTCAGGAGGGAATGACGGTGGAAACTTTCCCGGAGCGCGGCGTAGGCTAAAAGGGCGCTCTTCAGACGGCTGAACTTGAACGGCTTGATGATGTAATCAATGGCGCCGTACCGGAAAGCGTTCTGGATGGTCTCCACGTCTTGGGCGGCGGTGATCAGGATGATGTCGGCCGGCAGGCCGTTTTGGCGGATCTCCTGCAGTACCGCCAGGCCGCTTTTATCCGGCAGGTAGACGTCGAGCAGGACCAGGTCGGGCCTTTCCCCCGCCGTGAGCCGGACGGCTTCCTGGCCGGTCGCGGCCACACCCAGCGGGGTGAAGCCGGGCACGGCCCGGACAAACTGCCGGTTTATCTCCGCCACCATGGGGTCGTCCTCCACTATCAGAACCCTGGCATCGTCCATGTTGAGCACTCCTCTATTCCCCGGACGGGGACGGGCCGGCGGGGATGGTGACGGTAAACCTGGTGCCGCCTTCCGGCGGCGAGTCCAGGACTATGGTGCCCCCGGCGTTTTCGACGTGGTTTTTCACCAGGAAGAGGCCGACGCCCCTGTTTTCGGCGTCCTTGGTGGAAAAACCGAGGTCGTAGACGCGTTGCCGGTTGCCGGGCGCCACGCCCGGGCCGTTGTCGGTCAGCACGATGGTCAGACCCTGCGGTCCGTCGAAAAGACCCAGGTAAACGTGTCCGTCGGGGTTGTCCGCGGCGGCCTCCACGGCGTTTTCCAGCAGGTTGCCGAGCAGGACCACCAGGGCCCCGGTACCCAGTTGGGACGGGATGTTCGCCAGGTGGCTTTGCCGGTCGATTTCCATCTCGATCCGGAGTTCCTTGGCCCGGCTGTACTTGCCCATAATGAGCCCGGCAAGGCCGGGATCCGAGACGCGCCGGGCCAAAAAGGCGGTCAGTTCCTGCTGTTCTTCGGTAAAGGAAAAGATAAAGTCAATGGCCTGGTCCGTATGTCCCAGTTGAACCATGCCGGCGATAGTGTGCAGCCTGTTCATGTATTCGTGAGTCTGAACCCGCAAGGCTTCTACGAATTTCTTGACGCCGGTCATCTCCTCGGCGAGGCGGGAGAGTTCGGTCTTCTCCCGGAAGGTGGAGACCGCGCCGATGATCTGGCCGCCGGCCACGATGGGAACCCGGTTGACCAGGACGGGGGTGGTGTTGAGCACCATCTCCCGGTTGTATTCGGGCCGGCCCGTCTGCATGACCCTGGGCAGACGGGAGTTGGGAATGAAACTGGTGATCGGATGGCCGGCCGGGGTGTCGGGCAGGCCGATAATACGGCAGGCCTGCTCGTTGGCGAAGGTGATCAGGCCGTTCTTGTCGATGGCCACGATGGCCTCGGACATGGCCATGAAGATGGCGGTTCGCTCCTTTAAGAGGCGCGCTATCTGCTCCGGCTCCAGGCTGAAGGTGGCCCGCTTGATGTTGCGGGCCAAAAGCAGCGAGCCCATGAGTCCGATGGCCAGGCCGGCAACCAGGGAAAGCAGGAGCTGCGTCTGGATGTTACCGAAAAGGGCCAGCCGGGTGGGCGTCAGTACGCCTACCACGACCACGCCGATCTGTCTGGTTCCGCCGTCCGTCATTACCGGTACGAAGGCCCGCACCGCCGGTCCCAGAACGCCCTCGGTGCGGGAAAGGTATTCGTGATCCGCCAGAGCGGGGGCGACATCGGCGTCGGTAAAGGGGGTACCGATGCGCGAAGGCAGGGGATCGGCGTACCGTATCCCCCGCATGTTCAAAACAACCACGTAGGCCGCGTTGGTGGCCAGGCGGGATCTCTCGGCCAGGTCCTGGATCTGCCGGTCGGGGCCGGGGCCGAGCAGGGCCTGCTTGAGTTCGTCGGACTGGGCCAGGGTGCGGGCGATGGCCATGGCACGGAGGCCCATCTCCCGTTCGATGACGGCGGATATCTTTTGCAGGATGAAGAAACTGCTTGTCAGGATGACCAGCAGCACCGTAGCGAAGGACAGCACGGCCATCTTGCCGCCCAGGGTGAGGTGCGTGTTTTTCATGTTAATTAAGGATATTTGATCTTACGGGCCCAATTCCCTTCTTTCCCGAGAGTCGCGTCAACCAGCGCCCTGTGCCGCCGTCCCGCCTCCTTACATTAATTGCCTGCCGCTTGACAGGCAGCTGATAGCGTGCTATGATGGCCCTGCTTTGATTGCAGGGAGACACTTCCGGCTGCCCCTGGTTCCCCGGGGATTGACCACCCCGGAGCGCAGGGGGTTAGTCGGGCAATGTAATTTTTGGCAACCCCGTGGCGCCAAAAATGTTTCGGCGCAGGGCAAGGCACAATTTACCGGTAAGGTTGGGGGAGCGTTAATGAAGGCGACGGCGGAAAAATCACCGGACGGGTTTGTTACACTGGAGATCGAGATAGAGGCGGAAAAATTCGCCAAAGCCGTGGAAAAGGCTTACCGGCAGGTGGTCGGGAACTACCTCGTTCCGGGGTTCCGGAGGGGTAAGACGCCCCGGCCGGTACTCGAGCGGTTTATCGGTAAGGACAGGTTGTACGAAGACGCCATCAACCAGATGATTCCGGAAGCTTACCGGGAGGCGGTCGCGGACACCGGGATAAAGCCCCTGAACCAGCCCAAGGTCGAGGTATCCCAGGCCGAGGAGGGCAAGCCGGTAGTATTCAAGGCCCGGGTCATGGTGGAGCCGGATGTCAAACTGGGCGAATATAAAGGTATTGAGGTTAAACGGCCGGCCATAACCATCAGGCCCGAAGACGTCGACCGGCAACTGGAAAAGATGCGCGACTTGCACGCCAAACTCCTTACCGTGGAAGAGGGAACGGTTCAGGAAGGCGACTACCTGATTATAGATTTCCAAGGCACCATCGACGGGCAGCCTTTCGAGGGCGGCGAGTCCGCCGACTTCTCGTTCCAACTCGGCGGAGGGCAGATGCTGCCGGATTTCGAACGGCAGTTGACCGGACTGCCGGTGGGAGGTAACGGCAAGGTGGTCATAACCTTCCCCGATTCCTATCCGAAGGAAGGTCTGGCCGGCAAGGAAGCCTCTTTCGAGGTGACGGTCAAGGACATCAAGCGCAAGGAACTGGCGCCCCTGGATGACGAATTCGCCAAGGACGTGAGCGAGCACGATTTCCTGGAGGAATTAAGGTCGGAAATAGAGAATAGGTTAAGGGATAATGCGGAGCGGGCGGCCGTTTCGCGCGCCAGCCAGATCCTGATGGACGCCGTGGTGGAAAGAGCCGTTGTTGATGTGCCTTCCGTCCTGGTGGATTCCCAGTTCAACATGATGAAGAACGACCTGGACAACCAGGTTAGCCAGATGGGAATGTCCATGGAACAGTACCTGAAGTATGCGGGGACCACCCAGGAACAGATGCTGGCCGACATGCGGCGGAGAGCCGGGAAAGATATCCGGGTGAGCCTGGTGCTGACGGCCGTCGGCCGGGCGGAGGGCATCTCGGTGAGTCCGGACGACATCGCCGACCGGATAGCGCAATTAGCCAGGACTTCGAACAAAACACCCGGGGACGTCACGAAGCTTTTTGAGGAGAAGGGGGAAATCCCCTACCTGCGGGATACGCTGCTCAGGGAGAAAGTTCTCGCCTTTCTGCGGGAGCACGCCGTATATATTGATGAGGATACCCCTGTAGAATAGCCGGCAAAATGGCGATATAATTAGAGGGAGGGGAGACGCCATGTCAAGTCTTGTGCCAATCGTGGTAGAACAATCCAACCGGGGAGAGCGGGCCTACGATATCTATTCCCGTCTCCTGAAGGACCGTATTATC
>JAJYZD010000141.1 GCA_021800315.1 Bacillota bacterium
CCCGGGCGGCGAAGAAGGTGGTCAGGGACGCCGTTACCTCCACCACGAACATCACCGGATTGGTCATCATCACCCGGGGGTTCAGTTTATTGAAGGCGTCCAGGACGGCCCGCCCATATAGGGAACCGCTGAAGCCGGCGTCCTGCGTATTGTGGTCTTGACCGGCCGCTTGCAAAGTGTCCACTTCGTTCATACCCCCCTAAAACATCTTGCCGGCGTACATCAAAAGCTGTTCCACGATGGGCCCCAGGGCCAGCGCCGGGAAAAAGGTCAGGGCCCCGACGATCATGACCACACCGGCCAGCAGCCAGGAAAACAATGAACTGGTGGTATCGAAGGTACCCGGTCCGGGAGGCACGCTTTTTTTGACCACCATGCTTCCGGCTATGGCCAGGCCCGGGATGATGACGCCGAAGCGCCCGATGAGCATAGCCAGGGCCAGGCCGATGTCGTAGAACGGAGTGGCGGCGGAAAGACCCGCAAACGCGCTGCCGTTGTTGCCGGTCGCCGAAGACCAGGCGTAAAGGATTTCACTCAAGCCGTGCGGACCGTGATTAAGCACGGACGAGGTTCCCGCCGGAATGGCCGCGGCCAGGCCCGCTCCCAGCAGGATGGTCGCCGCGGGAATGAGCACCGCCAGGGTGGCCATCTTGGTTTCGAAGGACTCGATCTTCTTACCCAGGTATTCCGGGGTACGGCCCACCATCAGGCCGACGATGAAGACGGTCAGGATGACGAAGTGCAGCATGCCCAGCAGTCCCGTGCCGACCCCGCCGAAGACCACCTCGCCCAGCATTATGTTCAGGAGGGGTACCATGCCGCCCAGGGGCGTCAGGCTGTCGTGCATGGCGTTGACCGCGCCGGTGGAGGTAGCGGTGGTGATGGTGGCCCAGAGAATCGAGCCGCCCACCCCGAACCGTACTTCCTTGCCTTC
The DNA here is from genome assembly GCA_021800315.1 of Bacillota bacterium. GTDB lineage: Bacteria > Bacillota > Desulfotomaculia > Desulfotomaculales > JAJYZD01 > JAJYZD01. The sequence continues at coordinate 935 of JAJYZD010000141.1, forward strand.
CATGGCCGAAGGCCCGCTGACCCCGAGAGCCCTGATCAAAGGATTGCCCGCCGTTTCGCTGGCCAAGGCCACCGCCAGCAGCACGATAAGCAGGCCCAGCATGGCGAAGAAGATCACCCGGCCCTGCTTCGGATTGCCGACCATGTGCCCGTAAGTGAAGGTCAACCCGGCCGGTATAACCAGCATGGCCAACATTTCCAGGAAATTGGTAAGCGGCGTGGGGTTTTCGAAGGGATGGGCGGAGTTGGCGTTGAAGAAGCCGCCGCCGTTGGTACCCAGCTCCTTGATGATCTCCTGGGATGCTACCGGTCCCATGGCCAGGGTTTGCCTGGCCCCTTCCAGGGTGTGCACGGTCAGATAGGGGCTGAAGTTCTGGATGACGCCCTGCGAGACCAGCACGAGGGCCCCGACCACGGCTACGGGCAGAAAGATCCACAAGACCGTCCGGGTTAGATCCACCCAGTAGTTGCCGATGGTGCTGGCCGTGCGCCGGGCCAGGCCGCGGATCAGGGCGACCAGCACGGCCATGCCGGTGGCGGCGGAGAGGAAGTTCTGCACCGTCAGGCCGGCCATCTGGGTGAAGTAGCTCACCGTGGTTTCCGGTGTATAAGCCTGCCAGTCGGTATTGGTCACAAAGCTGACGGACGTATTGAAATTGAGGTGCCAGGGCGTCACGGCCCCCAGGTGCAGGGGGTTGAAGGGCAGGTGGCCCTGCAGGAGCTGGATGAGAAAGAGCAGGACAATGCCCAGAACGTTGAAGACGAGCATGGCCTTGGTGTATTCCCACCAGTTCATTTCCCGCTCCGCCTCGACCCCGGCCACCCGGTAGGTGAGCCGCTCCAACGGCCTCAACAGGAAATCGAGCCAGGTGGGTTCCCCCGTGTAGACCTTGGCCATGAAACGCCCGAAGGGAATGGCCAGGATGATGAGAACAACGAAATAGACCAGGATCTGGATGATATCCCGCGGGTTCATGAAAAATCGGCGGCGCGGATACCTCTGACTTCAGTCAGGGGAGGAGCGCCGCTTGCCCCCTTTCTATCCGTGGGAATAAGCGTAACCGCTAGCATGTTGCAATATCTTACAGTACTTGTGTTTAACACCTTGTACTAAGATATGGCCACGAACGTCCTTGATGTCAAAGTAACCGCTTGCCCGAACGGCCACAACGCCCACAAAGACACCGGGATGCTTACCGGCCGGAACGATAGCTCTGACAATATCTCCGGTCTGGAACCCAAAATGTATCTTCTTTCGACTACGGTGACCCCTCGGAAAACCATAGCCGTCTACCCGGACCATCTTCCGATTGCCACGGCCCACCGCCCGAATCTCCAGAGGAATAATATAAGTATTCCTCAACTCAGGGGTACTGGCCCCCACGCATGCGGCATCCATGTAATGGGCTTTGGGCAGACCCTGGACCATCCGGTTATACTTCGTCCGGCCGCCGGTACCCATCTCCAGGTCCAAGCCGTTTTCTAAAGCGATGGATTTTACCTGGTTCCAAAGGTACCATCGGGTGGAGTTAACTGCCGCCGCATCCTTGAGCGATTTTTTGGCTTCTCGCTGGACTTCCGGATGGCCGCACTCCTCTGCGGTCTGGTTGCCTTTCTCCTGGTTACAGGTGTGGCAAGCCAGGGTGAGGTTACTTACGCGGTCACTGCCACCCCGGGACTTCGGCATGACGTGATCAATCTCCAGCACAGGATCTTTCGACTTGCCTTGGCAATACTGGCATTCGCGTCCGTATTTCTCCAACAGGTATTCCCGAACCTCATAGCCGAACAGGGTTCCCTGCTGATATTCAACTCCGGAAATTTCAGGGTCCTGGAGAGCCTGAGTATCAAAACGCACCGTTTCCACGGAAACAGCGGTGATGGGACACAGACGCATCAGCTTGTTGACCCGGTTGACTAGGCATTCAGCCCGGGCACGTAACGTGGGCGGAAGCCAGCCTTTCGGCCGTTTGCGATTGTTCCATCGGGCAATCCGGTAACGGGTCTTCCGGTTGCGACGGCTACGACGGAATAACGCGCGTTTGTGCATGATCGTTACCGGTTTGCCGTCTTTATTAATCGTTACGAATTGCCGGTGATTGAGATTCGCCGCCCAGACGATGTAACCGTCCCTTTCGCGAATGATGACCAGTCCTGTTGTTTTGGCCCCGGGGTCGATCTTTAGCCGTAACGGGTCATTGGCGGCCACTACCTCACCCTTAAGACGGATCGTGAAGGGGTACAGCTTGTGAACCACGGCCTTACCGTGTCTCAGTAACTCCCTGGCCCGCGCCGGGTGACACGGCATCAGGGGCTGATGGTGTTTGTCCAACACAAATAACCAGTTCTGCACGCCGAGTTTCCTCGCTTTCTCATGACGGTGACGGTTTGAGTGCGCCCACCCAAACTCTCCTCTCGGGAATGCAACGGAACGGCAAACCCGCACCCGTTTCGGCTTACCCCAAGTTTGTCTGCAATGCGGGTTCCAGGGTCCGGGGCTGTGGAAGCACCCCGGAGTGGGTCTTTTAACCTTTCCGTGCGCGGTGCGTGGTCAACGGGCCGCCGCCCTCCCACGAAGCCTATCAGCTCCGCCGTACAAACGACCCCGAAGAATCTCCGGCGCTACCCTGGTCAATCAACAACCCAAGCGGCGCCTGTAGGTTGCCCCACATGCCTCCGACTTTAGTCGGGGGTGATTGACTTACAAATCCTCCGCCTTTATCAGGGAATAGGTAAGGTAAATCAAGAGGCCCAGGGTAACCACGGCACCGATGATCATGTCCATATCTTTTCCTCCCCCTTTTAGCGGTAACCAAACCGGGGAAAACATGCCTCCCCGGCCCTGCCTTATTGTGCCACCCCCTGTCCGGCCGCAATTCACGTCAATTATAATCGGGTACCGGGTAAAGATGGTGTAAAGAAAACGCGCACATACGTAAGGGAATTGTAAAAAGGCCGGCTGCTTATAATGTGCCCGTGAGAACGGCAAGAAAAAACCGCCGTAGCGGCGGTCAGGAGGAAACCGGTATTTTGAGCCTTTCACCCCGGCGACCCGGCCGTCGCCCCGGCTGGGCACGGTTACCGGCGGGCGCTGGCTTTACGTGTCCCCCCTATTTCCGGCCCCCGCCCACCAGGCGGGGGTCCCACTTGATAACCTCGTGGTTTTTCCGGGGTTCCTCCGGCGGCGGATTCCCGGACGGAGCGGCGGATTCCGGAGCGGGGGGCACCCCTTGGCCCGCCCCCGGGGACCCTGCCGGAGCGGGAGGTTTCAGGGAACCCATCAACGGACCCAGGAGACCCAAAAGATCCCCCAGGCCGCCCCCCGGGCCGGCCTGGCTCTTAGGAGCCGGAGCGACCGGCAGAATCGCCGCCCTGGTCTCTATCAGCCGGACCAACCGTCCGAGGTAAACCAGGCCTAGGGCGATCAACAGCCAGCCGCCTTTTTCACCGTGCTGTTTCTCGTAATCCAGGAGAAGACTCAATAATTCTTCCTGACCTTCCTGGGCCAACCATTTCCCCTCCCCCGTTCAAGTTGTCGGGGCGCCCGGCCCCCCTTTGCCGGTCAAGCCGGCCACCAACGGGCCTAAAAGGGCTGCCAGCATGGCCGGGTCAACGTCCTTCAACAAGCCGCCCGCCATCTGGAGCAACCCTTCCATCCCGCCTCCGCCGAGGGCGGAAAGAAGCGCGGGCATAGGACCGGCCGGCGTATGCCCACCGGGTACGCTCACCGTCCAGGCGTCCCCGCCCAAATGCCGGTCTACCAGGCCGAGAAGGACCGTAAGGTTAACCAGGGACAGCATGATCAGCAGGGTTACCTGGTCCAAACCCAGCTTGGCCTGCCAATCCAGCAGACCGAAAAGGACGGCCTCGGGCCCGCCCTTCCCTGAATCCTTCTCCACCCGTTTTTCCTCCCGTCCGCCTCAAAACAGACTGGATATGTTGCCCAAGTTCAAGCCCCCGGTGTATTTGGTCACCTCTTCCTTAACCAGCTGGCGGGACCGGTCCAGGGCCAGGTTGTAAGCCTCCATGATACAACCGGCCAAAGTCACCTTGTCCAGTTTGTAAGCCCCGTCGGAAACCGTGACCTGCAACAATTCCTGCCGGCCGTTCATCCACACCGTTACCGCGCCGCGGGATGTCGCTTCGACCGACGCCTTGCTTAAATCGGACTGCAGCTTCTGCACCTGCTCAACCACCTTGGACACATCCACATTCCCTACCCCCTTAAAAAGCCTGCATTGCAGTATATGACCCGGCCGCCCGGAATCTTCCCGGGCGAAGGATGAAATTCTACGATTCGACCCGGACGGAGACACCCAACAAGGCGAAGAGGCCGGCGGCCGCCCTGCTCCCGCCGCCGCTAACGGCGACGGTCAGCGCTCCGCCGGCGGCCAACCCCTCCAACAGCCTGATCGTCAGGTCCGCGAGTTCGTCCCCCTTGCCGCCTCCCCCTTCCTCCAGAAGGCGCAGGGCCTGCAGGAAACCGTTGTTGTAGCCCAGGGTGCTGCCTTCGCTATAACCCTTGTCGTATCCGGCATCGAAGCCGATGGCGTACCCCAGGCTGACACCCAGGTTACGACCGGCCAGGAAGGATTGCCCGTTCGGCCGCCTGGGCGTATGACGCGGGAGAATCTTTTTACCCACCGTTTCCCACCCTTTCCGGCTGGGCCGATCCACCTATGCCGGCGGCCGACAAAAGCCTCCTTTCGCCGGGAGGCGCCCAATCCTACGTCGCATAAAGGACGGCGCCCAGTCCATCGGTGAGAGCCAGGCATTCCAGTCCGCCATCCGGCTTTTCGATAAACCCGGTCAGAATGATGAAACGCCGGCCAAGGATCCGCTGCAACCGGTGCAGGGTAAACTCGTCGAGGTCCGCCAGGTACCGCCTCCCGCCCGAACTCTCAAACACCAGGGCGTAACCGGACTCACCCTTTACGAACAGGAGGCGGCCCCGTTCCTGCAAGGTGCCGGAAAGTCCCGAAAGTACGGTGCCGATGTACTCCCGGGCATCTTCCTTGTTCTTCAGCCGCGGTCCAAGAGCGAAAATGCCTTCATCCAGGCAGGCCAGAAAAACCTGGTTTGGCCCAAAATCCACCTGCGATCTCCTCCCGGCCCCCGATTAAGAGGGAAAGTCCACCTGCAGGGCGTCGATGACGTTTTGAATCCGGTTGAATATGGTGTATTTCTCCGATCCGGCGAAAAGCAGGCCCACGGCCTGGTTGTTCCCGTTGAGGACCAGCGAACCGCTGTCACCCGGGCCGCATTTCATGTCGGTGACGACCTGGTCGCCGAACCACGCTTCCTGGTCGTTCTCCATGGCGACCTTGAGGCTTGTGCCTACGGCGATGACCCTGCCCGTGGTAAGACCGGTGGTGCGTCCGCTTTTTTTCACCGTCTCGTTCGGTTTTACCTCCGCCATGCCCCGGACTGGGCCTATCTCCACAATGGCCGGGTCGACGAGGTTGGGTGAATCCGGCAGTGCCAGGGCGCAGTCGACGGTGTTCTCCGCGGCGAAGGCCTTGAAAAGCTTCAGCCGGTAATCCGGCCGCAGGACCGAGAGAAGCGTCGAAGCGTTCCTGGCGGCCGCCTGGGCCACGGGACAGTGCAGCGCTTCCTCTTCGGCGCGGAACACGCCGACAAAGCGGTACAGGGTGCCGATCCGGTCCGCCTCGCCTCCCCCGTCATAGGATCCGGGTTGGAAAATGGGGTCACCCTTGGTGGCCCGGCTGTCAAAGCCTGTGGTTCCGTTGGCCAGGATATGGTTGTTGGAAAGGATCAGCATCTTCCCGGTCGACCGGTCCCGGACCACGGCTCCCAGGGTGCCCGCCGTAACCCGGTAGTGTCCGATGCTCACCCCGGGGCGGACCGGCCTGATCCTCGCCTGACGGTCGGTTTGGAGGAGCTTGATCTTGCCGATTTCAACCACGTCGGTGTCCACTCCCTCGATCTGGAAGGGCACCGCATGTCCCGCCCGCACCTTGTGCCGGGGGACCTTTTTCTCGACAAATACGATGACGGCCGGTTCGTTAGTCGCATGAGTCCCGACTTGCTTATATCCCACGCCGACTCCGGCCACGTTGCTCATAGAGAGCAGCCGGTGCCGGGATTTTTTCGCCAGTTCCAGGAGTCTGTTCATCCCCGCCACCCCCTTAAATCCTCACGCCATCTTATGCCGGGCGGGAATGATCGGTTACGGGGCGAAAAACAGGTTGTCCGTCCGGCAAACATGCATTATAATAGCCATACAATCGTTCCCGGTGGGGGAAGGGGCAGGTCCTACGGACAAACTCAACCGGCTTAAGGCGGACATCCTCAAGGCGCTTGGCCATCCTACCAGGATAAGCATCGTGGAGTACCTGCGCCACGGCGAACGGTGCGTCTGTGAGATATTTCCCGCCCTGCGCATGGAACAGAGCAACGTCTCCCAGCACCTGGCCGTCCTCAAAAAGAGCGGCGTCCTCGAGAGCAGGAAGGACGGCCTCCGGGTTATCTACCGGATCAGCAGCCCGGAGGTGCTGGAGATACTGGACCTTTTGCAGGAGACCATCGTCCGGCGGGCCCGCGACAACGCCGCCATGCTGGGACAGATCGGGGCCGGGGAAGGGTGAAAGAAACCCCCCGGAGGGGGGGGGTAGCAGCCCCACCATAAGGTTGGCATATGGATATAGATGTAGTATAATATAGCCATGGAAAAGCCATACACAATGCAGAATGCCTGTCAGGTCTTAGAAGTATGCCGGAAGACTTTGCAGTGGTGGGACAACACGGGGAAGGTCAGGATGGTTCGGACACCGGGCGGCAGGCGTAGAGTTCCCGAGTCCGAGCTAATACGGCTTTTAGGGGAGAAGAACGGGGATAGAGCACCATGGGGTCGTGTGTTCTTCTCATTACCGATAAGTCATCCGCCTGGAATAATAAGCAAGGAACGAAAAATGCTCAGCGGACACTCCATCTTGTCACGGTGGCATGCACGTTGGCAATTTCTGAAGCAATAACGTGCTAGTCAGTTTCTATCAGCCTCCATTTCCCATATCAGGATCTGAACAGCCGGACACTATCCCGGTATTGCTGTACACTTGACCCATGAGTAACCAATCGTCACAAGGCAGCCTACCGCTTTCTAGATAACAAGAAGGTAACTCCGAATCCCATATTCGGTGCCCATAGCGAGGCCACTTTGGAAAGAATTCAGGATGAGCCCATTATCCTGGCCATACAGGATACAACCGTCTTCAACTATACCTTGCACCCGAATACCAAAGGACTGGGGCCCATCGGCCCAGCCGGTCTATCGGGCTTCCTCCTGCACACCTGCCTCGCCGCAACTCCTGAAGGCGTCCCCATGGGAATTTTAGCTCATCACCTATGGGTACGCTTATCCGAACCCAAGGATAGCAAGAAAAATCAAAACCGCCCCCTTGAGGATAAGGAAAGTGCTCGCTGGATAAACATGACCAAGGAGGTGGCCCAAGTTGTTCCTTATCCAAAGCCCCGGGTGTACGACTGCGAGAAACCGTATGAAACACCTCGTAAAGAGAACCCACTGGGCTTGCCCCGTGGTCAGTCGGTGAAACCGCGCCGATGAAGGATATTTCCACGAAGAAGATCTATTTAACTCTATTAGGGAGGTGTTCATCAAGATGATGTCGCGTACCCATATCCCGGTAGGGATAGCCAGCGCCCTGGCCGTGGCCCCGCCCCATGCTCAATTAACCCAGCTTGCCATTTACGCGGTGGCCGGTGGGTTGGGTGCTGTCCTTCCGGATATTGACTCTCACCGGTCACTGATCGGCCGGAAGCTGAAGATCATATCCGACGTGATTGAGCACATAGCCGGCCACCGGAAGCTGTTCCATAGTCTGATCGGGGCGGCCGGACTGTTCGGTCTGGCGTATATTCTACTACGGCTGTCGTATCCTCTGTACCTGATTCTCCTACTTCCCCTGTTGGTAGGTTATTTGTCCCACTTGGTGCTTGACACCGTGGCCGGGGGGACACCGTGGCTCTATCCATTCGTTAAAGACCGGTTCGGTCTTCACTTTGAGACGAATGGGATCATGGAAAAATGGTTCTTCCGTCCGGCGGCGGTGATTATTATGTTATTTGTGGTATACCATTCTCTTTCTCTGATGGGAGGCGCTGGACGCTAGGAGGGTGTATAAAATTAAGATTTTTTTGCTACTTGTTTAATAGTTGGTATAGTTTGGGCTATATTCAAGATCTTTTGCATACTTGTACACGATTTTTCTGGAGGGTTTGTCGGCGTCTATCGTCAAAAAACATCTAGAAAGATTAGAATATTGGGATTATTGTTTAGTCTCTTTATATTGGTACGATTGTTGTTTGGTCTTTTCATATTAGTACTGCTCTTATTAGTAGAACATGCTCATTTTGTTTTCTAGATGCAGCCTTTGGTGTGACCGGCACACGTTTACCGTTTTAGCCGCTGCCGGTGATGGCTATCAGCGTCGATTTGCGTTAATAAATAGACAGTAAGACCACCTTGCAGCAACTCCGTCCGCCGACATTCGGTTCTACTCGTGTCGAA
>JAJYZD010000142.1 GCA_021800315.1 Bacillota bacterium
GGTCCGCCGCCAGGACCTCCTTGACCTCGCCGATCCTGGTGATGCGCCCTCCCAGGCCCGTTTGCGCGCCGATCTCCCGGGCGATGGGCAGGGCGTCGCCGGTGAGCATCTTGACCGCCACGCCCAGCTGCTTCAGTTCCTCAATCAGCTTCGGAGCGTCCGGCCGGGGCTTGTCATACAGGGCGACCAGGCCGGCGATTTCGAATCCCCGGTTCCGGTCCACGGCCACCGCCAGGGTCCGGTAACCGCGGCTGGCATAGCCGGCCATGTTCTCTTCCAGGGAAGCGGCGTCCGCCCCGGCCAGGCTGGCGATCACCCGGACGGCTCCCTTGGCCGCCTTGAGACGCCCGTCCGGTCCTTCGAGCACGGCCTCGGTCCTCCTGGTGGCGGGATCGAACGGCACAAACTCCGTCTGCCGGTAGGGCCCCTCTATCCCGCGGGCCGCGGCCTCGTTGAGGAAGGCCGTGTCGATGGGATCGCGGTTGGCTTCCCGGGAGGCCAGGGCTCCGAACATGACGACGTCGTCCGCCGTAAACCCGGCCAGGGGCCGGACGCCCGCGACCGTAAGCTGGTTTAAGGTGATCGTTCCGGTCTTGTCGGCGCACAGCGTATCCATGCCGGCCGCATCCTCGGAGGCGTTCAGCCTGGTGACCAGCACGCCGCGCCTGACCACTTCCATGGACCCGATGGCCATGCTGATGGTGAACATGGCCGGCAGGGCCACCGGAACCGCCGACACCAGGAGAATCAGCATGAGCGGCAGGATATTGACCACGTCCGCCCCGGTGATGACCGTCACCGCCAGGGCGGCGGCGACCAGCGCGCCGGTCATGATCATCAGCCACTTGACCACCTGGGCCACGACCGCCTCGGAGTGCAGTTTCGGCCTGGCGGTCTGCACCATTTCCGTCGTCCGGCCGAAATAGGTCCGGGTGCCGGTCAGGGCCACCACCGCGTTGGCCTCGCCCGACTTGACGATCGAGCCGGAAAAGACCAGGTCCTTCGCGGTCCTGTCCACGGTCAGGGACTCGCCGGTGAGCGCCGACTGGTCGACCTCCAGGTCTCCGTCGAACACTTTGAGATCCGCCGGAACGAAATCACCGCCCCGCAGGCGGACCACGTCGCCGGGAACCAGTTCCCGGGCCGGCAGCGTAAGCCAGGTGCCGTCGCGCATCACCCGGCAGTTGACCCGCAGTTTTTGTTTCAGGGTTTCCACCGCGCCAGCCGCCTGTCGCTCCTGGGAAAAGCCCAAAACGGCGTTTAAAACCAGGAGGGCGGCGATCATGTACATGTCGGCGTACTTGTGCAAAACGAGGGTGAGAAGGATGGTCAGCTCCAGCATCCAGGCCGTCAGGTCCCAGAACTTCCGGAGGAAGGCGGCCAGGGGGGAAACCTTCTCTTCGGGAACCTCGTTATAGCCGTACTCCCCGGAGCGCCGCGCCGCCTCGGCGGCGGTGAGCCCCGCCCCGGGATCGGCGCCCAGGGAAGAGGAGAACTCATCGAGCGACATCTTCCGGTAATCATCCGCTGTGAGCAATGGCAAGGCGACATCCCCCTACAGGCTTTGTTTACCGCTTTGTATTCGACCCAATACCGGCGTTTCCTTCCCTAAGAAACGGCGGCCCGTGTTCCGGACTAGAAGTGCTTCCCCGCCAGGGTTGCGACCATCCCTACAACCGTAGACCCGAGGATCAGCAATACATAGGGGACACGGGCCCGAATAGCCAATAGCACCGTCACGGCCACCACCAGTACCTGCCAGAGGGATGCAACCCCTTCCTGGCCCAGACCCAGGGCCACCATGACGATAAGCGCCACGATTACCGGCAATACGCCGTGCATCATGCCCTGGACCACCGGATCGGCCCGCACCCGCAGGTAAAAGCGGGCCAGAAGATACATGGCCAGAATCGAAGGAGTAAAGACGGCCAGGGTAGCCACCACCGCGCCGGATATACCGGCCGCCTGGTAGCCGATGAAGGTGGCGCTGATGGCCACCGGACCCGGGGTTATCTGGCCCACCGCTATGGCGGCGGAAAACTGCTTCATCGTCAACCAGTGATACTCGTTTACCGCCGCGGCCTGCATCAGAGGGATCATGGCAAAGCCACCGCCGAAACCGAACAAGCCGACGCGCAAAAAAGACCAGGCCAACTCGGCCAGCGTAATGGACAGCAATTCTACACCCCGCTTTTGGGCTTTCCAGCGGAGCCGCCCCGCCGGGAGAAGAAAAAGGCCTTGCCTCCTCCGGCCAAGGCGCCGGCCAGAATCAACCACACCGGGTTCAGGTGGAGAAAAAAGTCGGCGGCCAGAGCGACCAACCCCACCGCATAATAGTACCAGTGCCGCGGAAACTTCTCCAACAAGTCCCAGGCCACCGCCAGCATCAGCCCGACCACGCCGGACGTGAGCCCGGCCAGGGCGCCCTGGACCAGACCGACCCCCTGCCAGGCCAGAATGACCCCGGCCAGGAGGAGGATAGCGAGGAAAGAAGGCAGGATCAAGGCGCCGGTGGCGATAAGCATGGTCCAGACCCCGCCCAGGCGGTAGGCTATTACCGCCAGCAGATTGACGGTGAGGGCCCCCGGCGCCATTTCGGCCAGGGAAAGCATATTCTGGTAGCGCTGCTCGTCCAGCCAGCCGTGCTTTTCCACCAACTCGGCGTGGATGAGGCCCATCACCGCATACCCGCCGCCGAAGCCAACCGTCCCGATCTTCAGGTAGACCAGTGCCACCTCTTTACTGGCAGGGGTCCTAACAGCGGCGATGTCGGTCTTTTCCGGTTTACTCACGGACCGGCCACCCCCGCAAGCCGGTGCCGGCCGCCCCGGCGTGCTTGCGCAAAGCCTCGTAGTAGAGATGGAGATACTCCACCCCGGAGCGCGCCCATGAGTTGTCCAGGGCCATGACCCGGCGGACCAGGGTGGCCCACGCGGCGGGTTCCTCCCGGAAAAGCCTGAGCGCCCTTTGCACCGTCGCCAGAAAAGCCCCGGCGGTATACTCCTCGAAGGCAAAACCGTTGCCGAAACCGGTTGCGGGATCGTAATCATGCACCGTGTCGGCCAGGCCGCCGGTGGAACGCACGATGGGCAACGTCCCGTAACGCATGGCGATCAATTGTCCCAGCCCGCACGGCTCAAAACGCGACGGCATCAGAAACATGTCCGACCCCGCGTAGACGCGTTGGGCCAGGGTGGGATTAAACCCGATGCTCACCCTGACCTGCTCGGGGAAGGAGTTCTCAATGCTCTTTAACATCTTCTCGAAATACGGATCGCCGCTCCCCACGACCATAAACTGCACATCCTCCCGCATCAGTTCCGCACCGGCATCCAGGATGAGGTCCAGGCCTTTCTGCCCGACCAGGCGGGAAACTATCCCCAGAACCGGTACGTCCCGTACGGGCAGCCCCATCTCTTTTTGCAGGGCGCCTTTGTTCTCCCTTTTGCCCGACAGGTCGGACGGGTCGTAGTTGCGATAAACATGCGGGTCCGTACGCGGATCGAATTCCCCGTAGTCGATACCGTTGACAATACCGTACAAGTCGCCGGAGCGTACCCGCAACACGCCGTCCATCCCCTCCCCCAGTTCGGCGCTCTGAATCTCCCGGGCGTACGTGCGGCTGACGGTATTGACCACGTCGCCATACAGGATGCCGGCCTTCATGAAGCTGACCGCGCCATAAAACTCAATCTTTTCCGGGGTGAAGAACTCTTCGCCCAGCCCCAGCACGCGCAACGTCTCTTTGGGGAAGTTGCCCTGATACTCGAGGTTATGGATCGTGAAGACCGTGCCCACCGCCCTGTAGAAGGGGTCGCTGACGTAGGCGGTTTTCAGAAGAAGGGGAACCGGACCCGTCTGCCAGTCGTTGCAGTGGATTATGTCCGGCTGCCAGTCCAGGCGGGGCAGCATCTCCAGGACCGCCCGGCAAAAGAAGGTAAAGCGCTCCGCCTCGTCCGGAAACATGTACATACGGTCCCGGTTAAAGTAGTGATAGTTGTCCACCAGGTAAACCGGCACCTGGCGCTGCAGATCACGGTAGGCGGCTGTGACGCTCCGGGTACGGATGACGGCCGTGGTGCTGCGCCCGGCGATGTCGACGGGGAAATCCACCAGGTAGCCGGCTTCCCCGATTTGCTTGTACCGTGGTATGGCCACCCGCACATCATGCTCCGCACCGGTGCCGTGATTAAGCGTGGACAGGGCCTTGGGCAGCGACTCCGCCACGTCGGCCAAACCGCCCGTTTGGGCGAACGGTGCCATCTCGGCCGCTAAAAATAATATTTTAAGGGCGCGGTCGAACACTCCAACCTCTCCCCTCTTAACCGGCAGCCACTAAGGCGGCACCCGGGCCCTCTTTCAGGAAACGGTCACGGTATCGCTCGCCAGCATCGCCGGGAACCACCTCCCGCCGCCTTCGCCGGAATCCTGGCCCGCTCAATGCCAACGAATCCCTCGCAACTGAAGTTCGGCCTTGTAGATCATCTTCCGGCATCGGAAGGGTGACGGGAGTCGTTTCGGTCAAATCCCGCATCATTCCACGACCCGGGCGATGATTCGGTTCTTAAGGAGTTTCCCTACGGATCAACAAATTCCTGCACTTGTTCGGAGGAGATTGGGTAAGGCGTAGGAAAGAAGCCGGCAACGGTAAGCGGATGACATCTGACCCGCCCACCGTAATCGTGGAAAATCCGGGTTAAATAAGTGGTTCTTCCCCGCTTCTGATCCATCCGTCTACTGGTAGACGCCCGATAGAAACGGCGTGTCCTTGGAACCTCCGTGACCCAGGCAGGCGAAGGTACCCTGATCCTGCCGCCGTAACAGCCAAAATCAAGTATCCGCTTGCACCAAGTTTGCGGAAGAACCGGTTCTAATCCGCCGAAACCAAATCCTGCCCGGGAGCGCATCGTTCAAGCCCATGGTCAACTGGAGCAGAGAGTACATCTTTGCCCCATTCGTCTTCCGTGGGCACGACGGCGGTCCCGACCGGGAAGAATTCAATCACATGCGACTCCCGGCCGTATCTCTTTTCGTCCAGTCTGACGCCGGGAAGGCCCATGAAAACACTTCACCAACAAGAAGCTTGCCGTAGATCGCATTGCAGGACTTCTTAGGTCACTTATGTTGTTTGATAACTTTGTCCTCTCCCACCAACTGTCGCTTATCTTTTCGGATGACCATTGTGGACATTAAGCGATCAAAGTCTATTATTATCCTTTGCGCCTGATTCTTCGTTAAGGAATCGAAACAAAACCCTTTGCGACTAAGATAACCGGCAATTCTATTCTCACCAAGGTATCGCCTTATCTGACTTATCCTAAATAGTTGATTTTGAGTCGGCCTGTTTAATGACAATCTCGACACAATACAGGTTCACCTCTTTTGGCTACTTTACTCTTCGCACCGGCAAGCCAAGTGTAATCACACGGTTGATAGTAACATCCTTAAATTAACTCAGTTAGCTGAATTCTTGCTTAGTCCGAAGTTAATTTTCGCTAAATAGCAACTGAATAGATATTCAGGAAGTGGAGTAGCTAATTTAGATTTCTCTCAGTACTACGAATCATTCCATTTATTCCATATATCGACTTTTATTATACCATGGTGTGCGGCCCCGCTGGAACTCCTGCCGATTCGGGTAGCGGCAGTTTTCAGTTGACTCGCCCAAAAAAACTTATGCTTTTATAAGGCTATATTTAGCTTCTATTCAGGTTTAGGTGATAATGTCGGAGCATTATGGCAGGTGCGGCCGGGGAAAAGCCTGGATCAGGCATACCGTCCGACCGTTGAATCCCCGTTATGGAATCCGGCGGACCGGATCCTGGCGCCGGGAGCGAAGTCCTTATCACCGGAGGGGGTCTCATTTCGAAATGCGCTTCGTACCGTTTCCCACGTTCTGCTTGTTGCTGGCAATCCTGCTCACCATTGGTCCGTCCCGGGCGTGGGCCGGCACCTTCACCGACGTTCCCGCCTCCTTCTGGGCCTCCGGCGCTATAAACACCCTCGCTAAAGAAGGCATCGTCCACGGCTTTCCCGGCGGCGCCTTCCGTCCGGACCAATCGGTCACCCGGTCCCAGTTCACCGCCCTGGTGGACGATGCCCTGCATCTCGCCCCCTACGACCCCGCCAAGCCTACTTTCCGGGATGTCCCCACCGGATACTGGGGTTACATCACCATCGAAACAGCCGCGCACGCGGGAATCGTCCATGGGTCCGGCGCAGGCCTTTTCCATCCCGGCGCGCCGATCACCCGTCAGGACATGGCGGTTGTTCTGGTAAACGCCCTGCATCTGTCCGGCGTGGCTCTCGACCTGGCCGGCCGGCCCCTGCCTTTCCGGGATGCCGGTACGGTGGCGCCCTACGCCACCGGCGCGGTGGCGGCTGTTTCCAGGTTACGGCTCATGACCGGCCTGCCGGGCGGCTCTTTCGAACCGGGAGCCTACGCCACCAGGGCACAGGCCGCCCAGGTCGTTTACAATCTCCTGAACCTGCCCCCCCATGCCGCCAATGAGTTGATGGCCGCGGTAGCCCAAAGAATCGTCATCAGCGTCCCCTCCTGGTCGCTGCCTCTGGGACGGACGGAACAGGTGAGCGCAACGGTTTACGACGTCCGCGGCCGGCGCCTGCCAATCGCGCCGGTCTGGTCCGCCACGGGGGGAAGTATTTCCCCGGACGGGGTTTTCACCGCCGACCAACTGGGACCGGCCGTTATTTCCGCCGGTCTTTCGTCCGCCAACCACCATATCGAAGCCCGTGCCGTCATCAGTGTGGTCGGCGCTCCCGTGACCTCCACGTCCGGCCCCGGAACCGGTTCGTCTTCCCCTGCGCCCGCGCCGGCCGACCTGGCCTTTACCAGAACAAACTTCGGAACCATAACGGCCGGTGAGAATCTGGCCGTTACGGTGCAGGTCCTGGACGCCCAGGGCAACCCCTTCACCACCGATCAGGGCCGGGCCATAACCTTGACGGTGGGCTCGCCCTTCTATCCCAACCGGACCTATACCGCCACCGACCGGAACGGGTCGGCCACTTTTTCGGTTCAGGGCACCCTGGCCGGCACCTTCTCCCTGGCGGCCGCTTCACCGGACCTGGTTTCCCCCTCGCCGGCCACCTTCCAGGTGGTTCCAGGTCTGCCGGTCCGCCTGCAATTGTTCGCCAGTCCCAGCGTACTGGTGGTTCCCGGCCGGGCAACCAAAATCGAGGCGGCGGTAGTGGATGCTTACGGAAATCCCACCACGGCATCCTCATCCGTCGTCCTGGACGAAAGCACTTCTTCGTTCGGCCGTTTCACCCGGGTGAGCAGCGCTATCCAGGGACACACCACCGTACTGGGCGACTTTATGCCGAATGGACAAGCCGGCAGCATCACCTTTACCGCCGCCGCTCCCGGAACGTCTTACAATCCGGCATCCCTGACCCTGGACACCTATTCCTCACCCGCCACGGTGGTGGCGGGAAAGGGTATGTGGCTCACCTACTCCGACTGGGTAAACACTCCCGACAGCCAGATTATCGGCACCGCCGAGGCCGACCACGTCACCCACCTGTACGTGGAGGTAGCCACATCTTCCAGCGGATTCTACGGCCGGGATGCCCTGGTGGACCTTCTCCCCAAACTCCACGCCGTCCACATCGCCCTCATCGCCTGGATCTACAGCACGCTGAACAACCCGGCGGCCGATGCGCAACTGGCCGCCCGGGTGGCAAACTTCGCCGCCATCGGCGGCAACAGCGTGGACGGGCTGGCGATCGACATGGAGGAAAACCTGACTCCCGGGAATATCGACTCTTTCGGCACGCTGGTCCGCCAAAGTCTTGGTACCGACTACCCCATGGTGGCGGTGATCTACCCGCCCCAATCCGATCCCGGGCAGACCTACGCATCCATGTACAAAGCCTGCGCCGCAAACTTCAACGTCCTGGCGCCGATGGACTACTGGCACAATACTCCCGCCGCCTATACGGGCGCCCAGGCGGCCGCCTATGTCACCCAGTCCCTCCAGATGCTCCGCAATCTGTCGGGTGATCCCGGAATTCCGATCTCCGTAATCGGACAGGCTTACACCATGTTCCCCGGTCAGAGTGGCCCGAACGGGATTGAGGAGCGGGCGGCGTTGCAGGCGGCCCGCTCCGGAGGCGCCATCGGTTATTCCATGTACCGGTGGGGTACGGCCAGCCCGGCCGAATGGCAGGCTTTCGGAAGCACAAACTGGTAAGAGGGGGTATACCGATGCGGCGGCTGCCCAAGTGGACGGTTATTTCGGGAGCGGCCCTGGCGGCGGTGGTTCTAGCGGTTCTCTGGTTCCACGCCAGGACCGGGTTGTCCCCCGTGAACTCACCCGGTTACCGGGAGCACGCGCAGGTCCGCAAAGTGCGGCCATCTTCCGGAACTACCGCTTTTCCTCTTGCGACGGGAAAGATAGACAATGCCTTCACCCTCGTTCAGGACTACTTCGGTGCCCTTACGTCGGGCGATTATCACCGGGCCTACGCCTTCCTCAGCCCGAACCTGCAAAAAAACATGACTTACCAGTCCTTTGCCGGGCGTTTCACCAACGTCACCTCCATCCACTATGATCCTTCCTCCCTGCGGATAGCCGGCGCCGGCAATTTTTCCTACATCTTCACAACTTCGTACACCACCCACGGCCGGTCGCCATCCACGGCATCCTTCACCGCCCGCTTACGCTGTGTCAACCTTTCCGGCGGTGCCGGTTCACCGGATTGGAGGATCGAGTCGCTCGACGTCCAGCCTTCCAGACGGTAGCAGTCCTGACCCCAAGGGTATGTAGCAGCTAATTGTTTACCAATCATTAATGTCTATCGATGTTGACATGGAGCTTGCACTGATACAACCAAGCATCATGGAAAAGATGTTTCTGGATTGCTGTTCGAGGATGACATCATAGAGATCGTTTTCAAAGGAGTGGAGGAAATGTTGAATCTCGAAGAGTCTGCCGGATATCAGAGAATATACAAAAAGGGAGAAATAACTACCAGGCGGGAGGATATTCAAGACTTACTCTCCTCGCGTTTTGGCGAAAAGTCTACCGATATCCAGAACCAGGTACAGTTGTTGGATGATGTGAAAGCCTTGCACAGCCTATTGAGACAATTATTTTCTGTAAATACCATGGAAGAAGCGCGGGGGATTGTCCAGGACGCAGTAAGCAAGTCAACTCCGCAAAATAAGGCCGTCAATGCCTGAGAACTCGGCCTTCCACCTTCACGGTCGCTTGAATAACAGGAATGGCCCCTGTCGAAGGGAGTGACGGGGGCCCTTTTCGTTTAAGGGTTGCCTGCGTTTATCCATGGCTGACGGAATGGAGGTTTAAACTGCTTACCAAACACACGTGCAAATGAACGTAATTAGCTGCATATGGTATGGTTCTGCGATTGGCAAGCGCTTTTTCAAAGGTACTGGTTCGCCTGGAG